>NZ_JAYJLJ010000014.1:0-122695 GCF_051948815.1 Aeromonas sp. Lyrl_2 | reverse complement strand
CTAAGAGATCAACGGCATCTAGGCAAGCCGCGACTTGGCCAGATGCAGGCAAGCACGAGGGCTTTTATCGGGAGCCATACTGCCTGCCCGAATAAACGGCAGCGTTTCCAATCTTGCTTTTCTGCTGCTGGCGCCTCCTGCTTAACGCCCTCCCCCTGTTTCGGGTTAAGATAGCGGCCACCGTTTTATCCCGGCCCCGCCGGAGCAGACCACAGGTACGCCTTTGAACCGATTTACCCCATCCAGTGCGGCGAGCGGCCGCGAGCAGCAGGTCTTTACCGTCACCCGCCTCAACAGCGCCGTGCGCATGATCCTGGAGCAGGATCTGGGGCTGGTGTGGCTGACCGGCGAACTCTCCAATCTGGCGATGCCAAGCTCCGGCCACTGGTACTTCTCCCTCAAGGACATGTCGGCGCAAGTGCGCTGCGCCATGTTCAAGGGCAACAACCGGCGGGTGGCCTTCCGCCCGCAGGATGGCATGCAGGTACTGGTGCAGGCGCGAGTCTCTCTCTATGAGCCGCGCGGCGACTACCAGCTGATCATCGAATCGATGCAGCCGGCGGGCGATGGCGTGTTGGCGCTGCGTTTTGAAGAGCTCAAGCGTCGCCTCGGGGCCGAGGGGCTGTTTGACGAAAGCCGCAAGCGGCCGCTGCCCCGTGAACCACGGGCGGTGGGCCTTATCACCTCAGCCACCGGCGCGGCTTTGCACGATATGCTCACCGTGCTCAAAAGGCGTGCGCCGGATCTGCCGGTCTTTATCTACCCGACTCAGGTACAAGGCAGCGCCGCCATCAGCCAGATCGTAGCGGCGATCGCCAAAGCGAACCAGCGCGCCGAGGTGGATGTGCTGATTGTCGGGCGCGGCGGCGGGTCGCTCGAAGATCTCTGGTGCTTCAACGAAGAGGCGGTGGCGCGTGCCATTGCCCACTCCGCCATCCCTGTGGTGAGCGCGGTGGGCCACGAGGTGGATGTCACCATCAGCGACTTTGCCGCCGACTTGCGCGCCCCTACCCCGTCGGCTGCCGCCGAGCTGGTGGCGCCAGACAATCAGGCCCGCATCCAGCGCCTCGCCCACCTTAAACAGCGACTGCTGCAGGCGATGAACCGCCAGCAGACCGCCGCCCGCCACGATTTCATCCTGCTGCAAAAGCGGCTCGACCATCAGGATCCGAAGCGGCGACTGGAGCAGCAGTCCCAGCGCCTCGACGAGCTCTCTACCCGTTTGCAGCAGCTATTGCGCCAGCGGCTGCATCAGGGTGAGCGGCGCCTCACCAACCTTGAGCTGCGCCTGCAGGGCAAGAGCCCGGAGCGCTTGCTGGCCGCCGGCAAGCGCCGCCACCAGCTGGCCGAGGAGCGGCTCTATGCCCTGATTGCCAAGCGGCAAGACCTTGCGAGCCACCGCCTCGCCATGCTCACCGCCCGCCTTGACGGGGTGAGCCCGCTCGCTACTCTGGGTCGCGGTTACTCCATCACCCGCACTCTACGCGGCGAAGTCATCAGTCGCGCCGATCAGGTCAACAGTGGCGATCAGCTCGTCACCACCCTGGCACAAGGGAGCCTGCAGGTGCGGGTCGAGGGGATCGTCAAGGACTCAGCGCAGTAGCTCGGCTGATTCAAACCACCAGCCAATCTGCTATTCAGCCCGGCAATCAGCCAAAAACAAAGGCCACCACCGCAAACACGGTGGTGGCCTTTTTCAGCTCGGGTGCTGTCGCCTGCTCACCCCTTGGCGCGGCGGGCGACCAGGGTGAACTTGTAGTCATCGCTCTTGAAGAAGTTGCGACTGAACTCGAACACTGTGCCATCTTGCAGGAAGCCGCGGGAAACCTTCTCGATAATGGGCTTGGCAGGATCGATACCGAGCGCCTCCACCACCTGCGCCGAGGGGAGCACCGGAATGATCTCCTGCTCGCTGCGGTCGATCACCAGCTGCTTGACCTCTTCGATGTAGTGGTACTTCGAGCCCTGCATCACCGCATAGCTGAGATCGGGGAAGAGGGCGAGCGGCATCCAGGTCTCCTCCAGCGTTACCGCAATCTGGCGAATAAAACGCACCCGCTTGACGTAGTAGACCAGCGCCCCTTCCAGCAGATTGAGCCGCTCGGCCAGCTCGCTGCTCGCCTTGATCACCTCGAAGGCGAGAATGTCGCTGTGGGTCTCGGCCGCCGGATCGGTCACCTTCTCATAGAGGCTGGTGAGCTGATAGATGTCGTAGTTCACCTTCTCCTGCCGCACATAGCTGCCGCTGCCCTGAATGCTCTCGATGACATTGAGTTCGGTCAGCTGCTTGAGGGCCTGGCGCACCGTCACCCGGCTCACCCCGAACTGCTCGCGCAGCTCGGCTTCGGTGGGCAGGGCACCGCCGGGGGCCAGCTCCCCTTGCGCAATCCACTGCTGGATGGTGTCGGCTATCTGGCGATACATGGGTTTTTTCGACACGAAAGGCCACCTCGTCGGCTCTGCGCCATGATAAATGGAAGAGGCGCCATTCTACCCCAGTTGCCCGGCAGACAAAACGGCTCAGCCTCATTTGACCTAACAAATCACCTTGACCAGACAATACAAAAACAATACAAATAACGAATTGTATGATACCACTCACAAAAATCAGTCGGCCGGTTTGTTAGCATCGCTGTCACTTTCACCATGACGGCTTGCTGGCAAGCCAACCTGACAGAGGATCATCATGAATCTGACCAGTCTTACCGGCCCCCATCTCATCACGCTGCAAACCCGGTTTGCCGATCGGGATGCGGCCATTCATACCCTGGCTGATCGGCTCGATCAGGCCGGCAAGCTGCACGACAAGGCCGCCTTTCTGGCCGCGGTCATGGCCCGCGAGGCGCAGGGCCCCACCGCCCTTGGCGAAGGGCTGGCAGTGCCCCACGGCAAGTGCGATGCGGTGCGCGAAGCAGCCTTTGCCGTCGCTACCCTGAGCGAGGAGCTGGGCTGGGAGGGGATCGACGGCCCCGAGCCGGTCAACCTGATCTTCATGCTGGCGATCCCGACCGATCAGGCGGGCTCCACCCATATGCAGCTGCTCACCACCCTCACCACTGCCCTGGTGGATGACGATACCCGCGAGGCGGTGCTGGCGGCCCAGAGTGCCGAGCAGCTGATGGCGCTGCTTGATGGTGAAGGGGATAGCGGCAAGCAACCAGCAAAAGAAGACAACTTAGATACAAATAAACCCACTGTGGTCTGTGTCACCGCCTGCCCGGCGGGGATCGCCCACACCTATATGGCTGCCGAGTATCTGGAAAAAGCGGGGCGCAAGCTGGGCATTCGGGTACTGGTCGAAAAGCAGGGTGCCAACGGCATCGAGGATCGCCTGCCGCAAGCAGCGCTCGATGCTGCGGTGGCTTGCATCTTCGCCGCCGAGGTGGCCATCAAGGAGCAGGAGCGTTTTGCTGGCATCCCCCGGATCGAGACGCCGGTGGCCGAGCCCATCCGCCATGCCGAGCGGATCCTCAATGACGCGCTGGAAGCGGCCAAGGCCGGTCGCACCGCCCCGACGCCCAACACCAGCCAGAGCGACGCGCCAACCGGCAAGAAGGTGGGCCTCAAGACCGAGCTCAAGCAGGCGCTGCTGAGCGGTATCTCCTTTGCCGTGCCGCTGATCGTGGCGGGCGGTACCGTGCTCGCCGTCTCTGTGCTGCTGGCCCAGATCTTCGGCCTGCAACATCTGTTTGATACCGAGAACTCCTGGCTCTGGATGTACCGAAAACTCGGCGGTGGCATGCTGGGCACCCTGATGGTGCCGGTGCTGGCGGCCTATACCGCCTATTCGCTGGCCGACAAACCGGCGCTGGGCCCGGGCTTTGCGGCGGGACTGGCCGCCAACATGATTGGCTCCGGTTTTCTCGGCGGCGTGGTCGGTGGTCTTATCGCCGGTTACCTGATGCGCTGGGTCAAGCAGCATGTGTGCCTTAGCCCCAACTTCAACGGCTTTCTCACCTTTTACCTCTATCCGGTGATCGGCACTCTGGTGGCGGGCAGCCTGATGCTGTTTGTCATCGGCCAACCGGTAGCCTGGCTCAACAACAGCCTCACCGAGTGGCTCAACGGCCTCTCCGGCACCAATGCGCTGGTACTGGGCGCCCTGCTCGGCTTTATGTGCTCGTTTGACCTGGGCGGCCCGGTCAACAAGGCGGCCTACGCCTTCTGCCTCGGCGCCATGGCCAACGGGGTTTACGGCCCCTACGCCATCTTCGGCGCGGTCAAGATGGTTTCGGCCTTTACCGTCACCGCCTCCACCATGCTGGCGCCGCGCCTGTTCCAGACCTTCGAGATCGAGACTGGCAAATCGACCTGGCTGCTGGGGCTGGCGGGGATCACCGAGGGTGCCATTCCGATGGCCATCGAAGATCCGATCCGGGTGATCGGCTCCTTCCTCGCAGGCTCGGTGGTCACCGGCGCCATGGTGGGTGCCATGGGGATTGGTCTCTCCACCCCGGGGGCCGGCATCTTCTCCCTGTTCCTGCTCCATGATGGCGGCCACGGCGCCTTGATGGCTGCCGCCGTCTGGCTCGGGGCGGCGCTGGTGGGCACCCTTATCTCCACTGTGGTGCTGATCGGCTGGCGCCGTCACGCCATGCAGCGCGGCACCTATCAGGTGGTCGCCGCAGAGTAAGGCTCATCTTCACAACCGCTTTTTCAACAGACTATTTTTCCGCACGGCAGGCAAGGGCCGCCGTGCGTCAGCAAAGGATCATTGTCATGACAGTTTCACGAGTTCACATCACGCCGCACATGCACTGGGATCGGGAGTGGTATTTCACCACCGAGGAGTCCCGCATCCTGCTGGTCAACAATATGGCGGAGATCCTGGCGCGTCTTGAATCCGACCCCGACTACAAGTTCTATGTGCTCGACGGCCAGACTGCGGTGCTGGAGGATTACTTCGCCATCCAGCCCGAGAACAAGGCCCGGGTGAAGGCGCTGGTGGAAGCGGGCAAGCTCATCATCGGCCCCTGGTACACCCAGACCGACACCATGCAGGTGAGCGGCGAGTCCATCCTGCGCAACCTGCTCTACGGGATGCGCGACTGCCTTAGCCTTGGCGAGCCGATGAAGATCGGTTACCTGCCCGATTCGTTCGGCATGTCCTCCCAGCTGCCCCACATATTCAACGGCTTCGGGATCGATCGGGCCATGTTCTGGCGCGGCTGCTCCGAGCGCCACGGTACCGACAAGACCGAGTTCCTCTGGCAGAGCAACGATGGCAGCGAGGTGACCGCCCAGGTCCTGCCGCTCGGCTACGCCATCGGCAAGTACCTGCCGGAAGATGAAGCGGGCCTGCGCAAGCGGCTCGAATCCTACTTCGAGGTGCTGGAGAAGGCCTCGGTGACCAAGGATATCCTGCTGCCCAACGGCCACGACCAGATGCCGCTGCAGCAGAACATCTTCGCCATTATCGACAAGCTGCGGGAGATCTACCCCCAGCGTGAATTCCACATGAGCCGCTTCGAGCAGGTCTTCGAGCGCATCGAGGCGTGCCGCGACCAGCTGGCCACCCTCAAGGGGGAGTTCAACGACGGCAAATACATGCGGGTACACCGCACCATCTCCTCCACCCGGATGGACATCAAGCTGGCCCACGCCTCCATCGAGAACAAGATCGTCAATATCCTCGAACCGCTGGCGAGCATCGCCTGGGCGCTCGGCTTCGAGTACCACCACGGGCTGCTTGAGAAGATGTGGAAGGAGATCATGAAGAACCACGCCCACGACAGCATCGGCTGCTGCTGCAGCGACAAGGTGCATCAGGAGGTGATGACCCGCTTCATTCTGGCCGACGACATGGCCGAGAACCTGATCCGCTTCTACATGCGCAAGATTGTCGACAACATGCCGGTGGCGCTCTGCGAAGACGGCGTACAGGTGGCTGACAAGCTCTGCCTGTTCAACCTGATGCCCTTCCCCCGTCAGGAGGTGATCAACACCAGCATCCGCATTCGCGCCCAATCCTTTGCCCTGAGCGATGAGGCGGGCCAGCCGGTCCCCTACTTCATCCGCGCCAGACGCGAGATTGACCCGGGACTGGTGGACAGACAGATCGTGCACTACGGCAACTACGACCCCTTTATGGAGTACGACATCCAGCTCTGCCATCCGCTGCCTGCCATGGGCTACTGCACTCTCCATATCGAGGGCAATCAGCCGGGACTGGAGCAGCCGGTGACGGCCAGCGGCGAGCTGCTGGAGAACGATTTTTATCGCATCGCCCTCAACGACAACGGCACCTTGCAGATCCTGGACAAGCTGCGCGGCACCACCTTTGATCAGGTGCTCACGCTGGAAGAGGGCTCCGATGATGGTGACGAGTATGACTACTCGCCATCGCGGGACGAGTGGCTGCGCTACTCCACCGAGTTTGCGGTGACTCGCGAGGTTACCCATCAGGCATGGCAGAGCATCGCCACTCTCAAACTGCGTATGGCCTTGCCGGCCAACCTAGCCGAGCGGGCCAACCGCCAGTGCAGCGGCCACCTTGATGTCACCTGCCGCATCACCCTGGCGCACCAGAGCCCACGCATCGACATCGAGCTGGAGCTCGACAATCAGGCCGATGATCACCGGGTGCGGGTGCTGATCCCCACCCCCTTCCCGAGCGACACCGTGGTATCCGACAACCAGTTTGGCTGCATCACTCGCCCCACCCGCGACAGCGCCATGGCGAACTGGGAGGCGGAAGGGTGGAAAGAGGCCCCCATTCCGGTCTGGCAACTGATGAACTTCGTCGCCCTGCAAGATGGCAAGCAGGGGCTGGCGGTGCTGAGCGACGGTCTGCGCGAGTTTGAAGTGATTGGCGAGCAGTGCGACACCCTGGCACTCACCCTGCAGCGCGGGGTCGGCGTACTCGGTAAAGAGGAGCTGCTGCTGCGCCCGGGTCGCCCCTCCGGCATCAAGCTGCCCACCCCGGACTCCCAGGTGCGCGGCAAGCTCAGCTGCCGTTTCAGCCTGCTGGCGTTTGCCGGCGATCACATCAGCGCCAACGTGATGCAGGCGGCGCGCAGCTACCTCACCCCGGTACGCTGCTACAACAAGATCCCGTTCGATGCCATGAAGCTCAACAAGGCGAGCTTCGCCACCCCGCTCCACTTCAGTCTGCTCTCCATGGATCCCTCCGGTCCGGTGCTGAGCGCCCTGAAAAAAGCCGAGGATGAAGAGGCGCTGGTGATCCGGGTCTACAACCCGAGCGAGCAGGCTGTGCTGAAGGGTGGCAAAGTGAGCTGCGAACACGCCCTGAGCGACTGGCAAGCGGTGCGGATGGACGAACAGCCCCTGCCCCTTGAACTGGCCGCTGGCGAGTTTGGCGAGCTGGCGCCGTGCCACTCCCGCAGCGTGCGCTTTCGGGTGGATCGCGGCTAACCGCCGGTAACACCCACAGCTATCAACAGGCGGGGAAGAGTCATCCCCTCCCCGCCTGTTTATCCCTTCAAGCTGGCCTGCCCCGCTTGATAAAGACATAAAAAATCCCCGCCAATTGGCGGGGATTTTTTATTGGGTCCTGCTTCATCCCGCGAGCGGGAGAGCGCACTTAGCTGGCCTTGTGCAGGATCTGCTCAAGGTAGTCGGCGAAGCGGTGACCGTGATGCTCCAGCAGTTTCGGGAACATGGAGATGGAGGTCATGCCCGGGAAGGTGTTGATTTCATTCAGCAAGATCTCCCCCTCCTCGGTCAGGAAGAAGTCGATGCGCGAGAGATGGGTCAGTTTCAGCTGACGGAACGCCTTGAGGGCATACTCGTGGATCGCATCGGCCTGCTCCTGGGTCAGCCCCTCGGCACGTAGTGCCGTCTCGGTATGGCTGGCGCTGCTGTACTTCTCTTCATAGGTGTAGAACTTGTCCTGCGGCACGCAGATCTCGCCCGGATAAGTCGCCACCAGCTCGTCACCGTACTGGTAAACCGCTACTTCCAGCTCACGCGGCTTGACCGCTTTCTCGATCAGTACCTGTTCGGAGTAACCGAAGGCATCGGCAATACCTTTTACCAGATCCGCTTCGTTGCTAGCGGAGTAGCAGCCAACGGAAGAGCCCTGGGAAGCGGCCTTGATAAAGACCTTGCCCCACTTGGCCAGCGCAGCTTTGGCCTCGGCGAGCGCCGCCTCATTTTGTTCGGTCAGGAACAGGTACGGGGTGTTAGGAATGCCAATGGCGGAGAGCCACAGCTTGGTGCTGATCTTGTTGAAGCAGATCTTGCTCGCCTCGGCATCGCAACCGAGATAAGGCAATCCGGCCAGCTCGAGGAAGGATTGCAGATCGCCGGTCTCACCCGGGTAGCCGTGGATGCAGGGCACCACGTAATCCACCGGACGGGCCACGCTGTCGAACGAAAGCAGCTTGTCGAGCCCCAGCTTGCACTCGCGGCCATCGGCACTGAGCCAGCGATCGGCGAACATCTCGACGCGGGTCACTTCGACACCGGGCAGAAGGCCCAGTTGTTGCTCGAGGAAATTGGCGCTGCGCAGAGAAACTTCGTGCTCTGAGCCACCGCCGCCGCACAGCAGCAAGACATGCATGTTCTTCATTAGATGTGATCCCTTGGGAAAAGCGGCCTCGTCATGACCATTTGATAAGCCAACCACCATAAAAACCGGACGAAGCCAGATACGAACATAAGTGCGCGCCAGTGTAGCAAGGGAGATCAACCCTTGTCAGCTGATGGGAGACCCATGACCCCACTTCTTGCAGTGAAAAGTCTCCCCTGTGTCAAAATCGGGACACATTGTCCCTCAGCGCGGGGGATCGACCCTTCCCATGCCGTTGCCATTGACCCGAAACCAGCCGGCAATGCTGTAGCGCTCGCGATTGGCAGGCAGCACCTCATGGGGAAACTCCTCGGAGAGAAACATGACCAGCCGCCCCCCATTGGGGCTGACATCCATCAGAAACTGCTCCTTGTCGTCATACATGCGCAGCACTCCACCCGCTTCGGGCAGCCAGTCGTTGTTTAGGTAAAAAACGGTGGTAAGACGGCGGTTGGAGCGACCGGCAAAGGCATCCCGATGGGTGGCGTAAAAATCCCCGCTGCGATAGCGGGCGAAGTGGGCCTCGTAGTCGAACAATCCCAGCATCAGCATCCGGTTGGCGGCAAGACGCAGGGACTCCATCCGCGCGAGATAGTCGGCCACCGGCGCACCGAGGGAGGGCTCCAGCCAGTGGATCTGGTCACGGCGAATATCTGGATTGCCCTGGTGCAGGGCGTCACGGCCGATCCCGGCCGGTTGCCATTCGCTTGGCAAACAGGCTTTGAGGGCATCCACCTCGGCGGCGGTCAAAAAATCATCCACTATCACCCATCCCCGGGTGTAAATGGCATCCATGGCAGCTTGATAGTCCAAGATTGGCTCACAATGAGTGGAAAGAGGGCGCTTTGTAGCGACTTACCGGCAAAGTCACAAACCGGTTTGCTTCTCTTGAGAAGTCCCGACATCAATACGTGAGTTGCTGCCCGCCTCCCCGCATTTTTGTCGCCAGTTGTGATCCCGCCCTGCCAAAGAGCGTATTGGCTGTCGAAACTGTGATGGCCCTTGCAATCGGGACGAGGAGGCGCCGCGGCCTCCTTGCGGTGCCAAGAGCCAGCCGATACCGTATCCGCATCGCCATGTTGCTGTTCATCCGGCGCTTGTCTCTGTCACCGACCGAACCACTCACGGCACAACCCGCGCATCACCCACGAAAGGAGCTTCTTATGCCTCTGCCCGATCTCACTTTGCAACGACTGGATGGTACCCCCTACCCGCTGACTCAACTGGCGGGCAAGGTGGTGCTGGTGGTCAATGTGGCCAGTCGCTGCGGCTTTACTCCCCAATATGAAGGGCTGGAAACGCTCTATCGGGAGCTCGGCCCCAAGGGGCTGGTGATGTTGGGCTTCCCCTGCAACCAGTTTGGCAATCAGGAGCCGGGGGATGCGGACGAGATCGCCCGCTTCTGCTCCCTCGACTATCCGGTCACCTTCCCCATCATGGCCAAGTGCGATGTCAACGGTGAGCATGCCCACCCCTTCTACCAGTGGCTCAAGCAACAGAAACCGGGCTTTCTTGGGCTGGAAAGCGTCAAATGGAACTTCACCAAGTTCCTGATCGACCGCGATGGCAATGTGGTAGAGCGTTTCGCCCCCCAGGCCAAACCGGAGAGTCTGGCCGAGCAGATCCGCGAGATGCTCTGATGCTCCCGCACCGTTTTACGCCACTGCGTTGAACGATTGTATGGCGGCCGGTGCGACAGCTACTGCGCAGCGGCCGCTCTTTTGCTATATTACAGCCCCACTATCTTTTCCATATCGTGGCTGGCCCCAACACGCTGGCTGCCCGTTGAGCCAAAGGCTCATCTCAGGAGTTTCTCTCGAACATGTCATTCAACGAACTGGGTCTGTCTCCGCATATTCTGCGGGCCGTCAAGGAGCTGGGTTACGAACAGCCAACCCCCATCCAGCAGCAAGCGATTCCGGCCATTCTGGCCGGTCAGGATGTGCTCGGCGGCGCTCAGACAGGCACAGGCAAAACGGCCGGTTTCACCCTGCCGATGTTGCAGCGTCTGCTGGCCAACCACGGTCGTGGCCGTCGTCAGGTGCGCGCACTGGTACTGACCCCGACCCGCGAACTGGCGGCACAGGTGGGCGAGAGCATCATCAAGTATGCCCACCACCTGCCGTTCAAGACTCTGATCGCCTATGGCGGTGTCAGCATCAAGCCCAATCTGGACGCCATCAAGCTGGGGGTGGACATTCTGGTCGCCACCCCGGGCCGTCTGCTGGATCTGCTGACCCAGGGCGCCCTGACCCTGAGCCAGCTGGAAGTACTGGTGCTGGATGAAGCGGATCGCATGCTCGACATGGGCTTTATCGTCGACATCCGCCGCATCATGAAGGCGCTGCCTGCAGAGCGGCAAACCCTGCTCTTCTCTGCCACCTTCTCAAACGACATCAAGGCGCTGGCGGATGACCTGCTGAACGACCCTACACTCATCGAGGTGGATCCCAGCAATACTGCTGCCGAGCAGGTGACCCAGCGCATCATTCAGGTGGATCGGGAACGCCGCCGCGAGCTGCTCTCCCACATGATTGGCCGTGGCAACTGGCAGCGGGTACTGGTGTTTGTTCGCACCAAGCAGATCGCCGACCGCCTCGCCCAGCAGATGCAAAAAGATGGCCTCAATACCGTGGCGATCCACGGTGACAAGAGCCAGGGTGCCCGCAACCGGGCGCTGGCCGATTTTCGCAGTGGCGAGGTGCGGGTACTGGTAGCGACCGATATCGCCGCCCGCGGTCTGGACATCGATCAACTGCCCTACGTGATCAACTTTGAACTGCCCCAGATGGCGGAGGATTACATCCACCGTATCGGCCGTACCGGCCGCGCCGGTCGTGGCGGCGAGGCCATCTCGCTGGTCAGTCAGGACGAGCTGGGTCAGCTCAAGGCTATCGAAGCCCTGATCGGCCAATCCCTGACCGTGGAGATCCTGGAAGGGTATGAGCCAAGCGGCAAGCCGAGTCGCCAGACTCTGCCTGGCAGCAAGCCGGTGCAGAACCCGCCTCGGGCTCGCGGCCATGCCAACGCCAAGAGCAGCAATGCCAAGGGCAAGCCAGCCGCGGGCAAGGGCAAAGCCAAGGGTGACGCCAGCAAAAATCCCGCCCAGTCTCCTCAAAACAAGTCCCGCAAGCGGGAAGTAGTGGGTGAGGATATCGGCTTTGCGCCAATGCGCCGCTTGCCCAAAGCAATGCGCGACAGCTATCAGGAGAGCAGCGACGAGTAAGCTCGCGCGACGCTGACAGTCAAGCCAAAAGAGGGAGCCTGCAAGGCTCCCTCTTTCGTTATGGATCGCACGGAGTCGTGCAAATGCTCCACTCGGGCTCAAACCAGCGAATGGCGTACCTCGGCAGTACCATGGCTGGGCGGCGCTGAACCATCGAGCGGATTGAGCTGCAAGAACTCGAACAAGCCAGCCTGCATATTGACGTTCCAGAAGCGTCCGGCGAGGGTGAGTTGCAACCGTGTGCTCTCGATCTCGGCCAGCCCGTGCTGCTGCCAGGCGGCAAAAAGCGGCATCAGATGGGTCAGCAAAGGCGTTGGCAGACGATCCAGCGCCAGCACACCGCTGTCGAGGGCGCCACGCAGCAGACCGTCCATCCTTGCATTGGGATTGCGTCCCATCACCATCCCGGGCGCCCGCTTGCCACTGGCCAACGCGTCATGCCAGGGGGCCAGATCCCGTCCATACATCAAGCCGTGGCCAAGAATGCTGCCCCCAGCACCGGCGCCAAAGGGGAGGATCTCCGCACCGCGCTTGGCCATCTGGTTATAACGACTCTGCTCGGCCGGGCTGCGCCGCCAGTGACTGCAAGAGAGACGCTCCCAGCCGTGAGCTTCCAGTTGCGCCCCGCCATAGGCATACATGGCCGCCCGCTGCTGGCCATCGGCGAGCCAATCCAGAGTGCCCTTCTCCTGCGCCCGCTCCAGATTTGTGCCCTGCATGGCGATGAGCTGGTAGAGATCGACCCCGTGTACACCACTCGCTATCACATCGCGGATATCCTGCTGCCACACGGCATCATCCTGACCGGGCAGACCAAAGATGAGATCCGCCACGATCACAGCCGCATCATCCCGGGTCAGATCACCCAGACGGGTCAGCAGCGTCTCCCTGTCATCGAAACGGGCCGCCTGCTGACGCACCCGGGTATCAAAGCTCTGCACCCCGAAGGAGAAGCGGTTAAAGCCCCCCGCCAGCGCCACCTGCCATTTCTCATCATCAAAGCCGTTGAGCCGCCCCTCCAGCGTCACCTCGGCATCGGCCGACAACGGAAAACGGCGGATCACGGCGGCCAGCATGGCCAGCTCGTCGGCGCTCATGTCGGTCGGCGTACCGCCCCCTACATAGACGGCTGAAAACGGCATGCTCTGCGCCAGCGGGGTGTCAGCCGCCTGCGCAAGAGAGGTACAGAGGGCGTTGACATAGCGGTTGATCCGCGCCGGATTGGCGCCATTTTCAAAGAAATTGCAGAAGCTGCAGCGCTTTCGGCAAAACGGAATATGGATGTAAAGGGCGCGCTCCTCAGCTTCACTCTCTCGCTGCCACCAGCTCTGCCAGCCAGCCTCATCCAGCGGGAAGGGGCCCATCCCTCCCCGACTGGCGTGAGCCGAGGTCTTGGCGCTAAAAGCAAACTTGAGGGGATCCGGCGTGGCAATACCGGTCATGGAAGTGGTCAGATTCATGATGGTCACTATTATCAGCAAATAATGACAATGATAACAATTATCGTTACTGGCAATTTGTTCTGGATCAACCCGAGGAGCAGCCCCCCTCCTGAAAGCCATTTTGGCAACCTGCATTACCGATCTGCTTAACAGATTATTTACTCAAGAGTGGTTATCGTGTGCCGATAGAGAACCATCTCCCGCCGTTTCTTCGTCTACGATCAAGATGATACGGGATCACATAACAACACCAAGCGCATGGAACTTGCCCAAAATGCATAACCTCTCCTTGAACTGGAAAATATTCCTCCCTCTTGCGCTGGTCATCAGCACCACCTTTGGCCTCTGCTTCGAACTCTCCGCCTGGCTGCAACGGGATCTCGCCATCCGGCTGGCAGAGGAGAAAGTTGAGAGCATGGCCAACACCTATATGGATCAGGTGAACGTGCTGATGATGACCGGTGGCATGGCCAACCGGCAGATAGTGCAGACCAAACTCAAGAGTGAAGCGGGCATCGTTGAGGCCCGTCTGGTGCGCGCGCCGGCCGTCAGCAACCTGTTTGGCCCGGGTCATCCGGATCAGAAAGCGCAGGATCCCCTCGATGAGCGTGCCATCAATCAGGGTGAAGCCATTCTGGAGCAGCAGGGCAACCTGCTCACCTTGATCAAACCGTTCAAAGCCTACAAGGAGTATCGCGGTACCCAGTGCCTCACCTGTCACCAGGTCAATGAGGGGACCGTGATGGGGGCGGTGCGGATCAGTTATGACCTCAGCCACACCTTCGGCGAGATCCGCCACAACAACCTGATCCTGAGCGGCAGCCTGGCCGCCGTCTTCAGCCTCGGCTTCGGCTTGCTCTGGTGGGTATTGCAACGCTACGTGAAACACCCACTGCGCCAGCTGCAGCTCACCATGATCCGGATGGCCAAAGAGCGCGACCTCGCCCTCCCCCTGGTCAATCACAGCCGGGATGAACTGGGCCAGATGACCCGCGCCGTCAATGACATGGTGCAGGGATTCCGCCACAGCCTGCAGGAGGTGGAAGGGGCGACCCACCAGCTCTATCAGGAGTCGAACCAGATCCGTCAGGTCGCGACCCAGACCGAAAACTCGGCCCGCCAGCAAGAGGGGATGACCACCCAGGTTGCCGCCGCCGTCAGCGAGCTGGCCGCCAGCTCTCATGAAGTGCGCGAACATGCCCGCCACAGCGCCGAGCTCTCCGCCCTCACCAATCAGGATGCCGCCGACACCAGCCGCCTCGCCCAGCACTCCATCACCGATATGGGCGAGATGTCGGCAGAGATCGATCGGGTGGATCAGGTGATCCAGCAACTCGACAGCCGCTGTCTTGCGGTTGACGGTGTGCTCGAGGTGATCAAGGGGATTGCCGATCAGACCAACCTGCTGGCCCTCAACGCTGCGATTGAAGCGGCGCGGGCAGGTGAGCAAGGCCGTGGCTTTGCGGTGGTGGCCGATGAAGTGCGGGCCCTCTCCAACCGCAGCCGCGCCGCCAGCGAAGAGATCTCCCAGATGATCGCCGCCCTGCAAAATGAGGCCCAGAGCGCAGTTACGGTGATCGGGGATGCAAAAAGCAAAGCCGATGAGAGCATCAGCAAGACCGAAGCGACCCTGGCAGCCATGCAGAACATCATCGAGCGCATCGCCCGCATCAACGACCTCAACGCCCAGATGGCGCAGTCGGCCGAAGAGCAGGACAGGGTCTGCCATGAGGTTGACAGCTCGGTAAGCGATATTCGCAACACCTCCAACGACACCCTGGGTCAGGCGCACGCCGCCAATCTCGCCAGCATTCAGCTGGTAGAGCAGTGCCAGAAACTGGAGGCTCTGCTGAAAACCTACCGTTGGTAATCCACTTCACCAACGAAAAAGCGCGACCCGAGGGTCGCGCTTTTGCTTTATGGATTCGACTTGCCCGAACGGCATCGTTGTTGTTCCAGCGGCGCGTTGACGATTAACAGCGCCACCAGGATAGCTTTAACGGGCGTTACGGGTTGCGACGGCATCCGCTAGGTTGCGCAGCAGCACTTCGGTATCAGCCCAACCGATGCAGGCATCGGTGATGCTCTGGCCGACCGTGAGTTCACACCCTTCCACCAGATCCTGACGGCCTTCTACTAGATGGCTCTCCACCATCACACCAAACACCGCTTTGCTGCCGGCACGCAGCTGACCTGCTACGTCTTCGGCCACCACCATCTGGTTCTTGAACTGTTTGCTGCTGTTGGCGTGACTGAAGTCGATCATCACCTTCTGAGGCAGACCGGCCTTCTCCAGCCCCTTCACAACTTCGCTGACATGAGCCGCGCTGTAGTTCGGCTCACGACCACCACGCAGAATGATGTGACAGTCCGGGTTGCCGCGGGTCGCCACGATGGCGGAGTGACCGTATTTGGTGACCGACAGGAAGTGGTGCGGCGCACTGGCAGCGCCAATGGCATCGATGGCAACCTTGATGGTGCCGTCAGTGCCGTTCTTGAAGCCCACCGGACAGGAGAGACCGGAGGCCAGCTCGCGGTGTACCTGGGATTCAGTGGTACGGGCGCCGATCGCGCCCCAGCTCATCAGATCCGCCACATATTGCGGGGTGATCATGTCGAGGAACTCGGAGGCAGTTGGCAGCCCCATGTCGTTGAGATCCAGCAACAGCTTGCGACCAATGCGCAGACCATCGTTGATCTTGCAGCTATTGTCGAGGTACGGATCGTTGATCAGCCCCTTCCAACCCACTGTGGTACGCGGTTTTTCGAAGTAGACCCGCATCACGATCTCCAGCTCATCTTTCAGCTCGTCGCGCAGCGCCTTGAGGCGCTTGCCGTACTCCAGCGCGGCGACCGGATCATGGATGGAGCAAGGACCAATCACCACCAGCAGACGATCATCTTCGCCGGCCAGGATATTGTGAATGGCCTGACGGGATTCAAAAACGGTGGACGAGGCAACCTCGGTAGCCGGAAACTTCTCAAGCACCGCAACCGGGGGTAATAACTCTTTGATTTCACTGATACGAACGTCGTCGGTTTGATGCTGCATGACAAGGCTTCCTGCTAGATGACTGCGATTAGGAAATCTCAACATAGCCCGCGACAGGGCATGTGTAAATAGGAAATTACAGCAATCACAAAACTATTTTATATATCAATCTTGCAAGTTATTGAAATGATGCTAAGCAAAATGGAAGTGCGGATGAGGAAGGCAAAAAGGCCCGCTCAGCGCGGGCCCGAAGCGTCGGTGATGACGGTTTTTTCAGTGATCAGCCACGCTGGCTGATACTGGCCAGCTTGTCGAAGTAATCCGGGAAGGTCTTCGAGGTGCACTTGGGATCATTGATGGTGACCGGGGTATCCGACAGCGCCACCAGCGAGAAGCACATGGCGATACGGTGATCGTTGTAGGTATCGATCTCGGCATGCTTGAGCTGGGTCGGCGGGGTCACGGTGATAAAGTCATGCCCCTCCTCCACTTCAACGCCCAGCTTGCGCAGCTCGGTCGCCATGGCGTGCAGACGATCGGTCTCCTTCACCCGCCAGTTGTAGATATTGCGAATGGAGGTCGGCCCCTCGGCAAACAGCGCGGCAACGGCGATGGTCATGGCCGCATCGGGAATATGGTTCATGTCCATATCCACTCCGTGCAGCGGTGCCTGCTCCGCCTCGATGAAATCATCACCCCAGGTGATGCGCGCGCCCATCTTCTCCAGCACGTCGGCGAAGTGGATATCACCCTGAATGCTGTGCTTACCGATACCGGTGACCCGCACCTTGCCCTTGATGGCGCCCGCCGCGAGGAAGTAGGAGGCGCTGGAGGCATCCCCTTCCACCAGAAAATCACCCGGACTGATATAGGTCTGGTTGCCCTTGATGTAGAACAGCTTGTAGTTGTCGTGCTCGATGACCACCCCGAACTGCTTCATGATGTGCAGGGTGATGTCGATGTAGGGCTTGGAGACCAGCTCCCCCTTAATGTGGATCCGGGTATCACCGGCCGCCATCGGCGCCGCCATCAGGAAGGCGGTCAGAAACTGGCTGGAGACGGAGCCATCAACGTGCACATCGCCGCCCCACAGCCCCTTGGCATCCACCACCAGTGGCGGATAACCATCGTGTTTCAGGTACTGGATATGGGCACCCGCTTCACGCAGGGCATCCACCAGATGGCCGATAGGACGCTCTTCCATGCGCGGCTCGCCGCCCAAGGTATATTCACCGGAACCTAGGCATAGCGCGGCGCAGAGCGGACGCATCGCAGTACCGGCGTTGCCAAGGAACAGATTGACCGGCTCTTTCACCGCGAAGCTGCGACCCAGACCCTGCACGGTACACTCGGTCTTGTCGGCGGAGAGCTTGTACTTGACCCCGAGCTGGGTCAGCGCAGCAAGCATATGACGAATGTCATCGCTGTCGAGCAGGTTGGTCAGACGGGTGGTGCCACGGGCCAGCGCCGCCAGCAGCAGCGCACGGTTAGAGACACTCTTGGAGCCGGGCAGATTGACCTCACCGGCCACACGAGAAATGGGTTCCAAACGCAACGAATTCATAGACTTCCTGTGCTATCTCAAAAATAAACGCCTGTCCGGACGTTAACAGCCTGCGTCCCGCTCGGCAAGGGCACTTTCAGGGGAAATCGCACGGTAAACGCCAGCGAGCTGGTTCTGTTGAAAAAAAGACGCCGGGGTATCCCCGGCGTCTTGAATCACTGCAATAGCTGGAAGCGGCTCACGGGTTGTCACGAGAGGCCGCCAGCAAGCATGTATGTACTCTCTTTTCAGCCGTGGCGCTTGGCAAAGCCATCCATAAAGCTGACCAGGGCCTTCACTCCCTCCAGCGGCATGGCGTTGTAGATGCTGGCGCGCATGCCACCGACAATGCGGTGTCCTTTGAGGGCCAGCAGGCCAGCCGCTTCCGATTCGGCCAGGAACTGCTTGTCCAGCTCGGCATTTTTCAGCTGGAACGGGATGTTCATCCGCGAACGGCAGCTGACATCCACCTGATTGCCATAGAAGCTCGACTGATCGAGATAGTCATAGAGGAAGTCGGCCTTCTCCTTGTTGCGCGCCTCCATCGCTTCGAGGCCACCCTGTTCTTTCAGCCACTCGAACACCAGACCGGCCAGATACCAGGCGTAGGTGGGCGGCGTGTTGAACATGGAGTCGTTCTTGGCAGTGAGCTTGTAGTCAAAAATCGAGGGTACATCAGCGCGGGCCTGATCCAGCAGATCATCGCGCACGATGGCAATGGCAAGCCCGGACGGCCCGATATTTTTTTGGGCACCGGCATAGATGATGCCAAAGCGGCTCACATCGAGAGGACGGGAGAGAATGGTGGAGGAGAGATCTGCTACCAGCGGCACCTCGCCAGTGGCCGGGATGTCAAACATCTCGATGCCATCAATGGTTTCGTTCGGGCAGTAGTGAACATAGGCCGCATCGGCGCGAAACGCCGGGGTCGGCAACAGGTGAGAGATCCCCCGCTCGTTCTTGGCAACCCCCTGGAAGGTCTGGATATCGCCATACTTTTTGGCTTCATCCACAGCGCTCTGGGACCAGACACCGGTCAGCAGGAAGTCCGCTTTCTTGTTGGCGCCGCCCAGCAGGTTCATGGGTACGGCGGAGAACTGACCGCGGCCGCCACCGTGCATGAAGAGCACCTTGTAGTTGTCCGGCACCACCAGCAGTTCGCGCAGATCCGCTTCTGCCTTCTCGACAACCACCATGTAGGGCTTGCCGCGATGGGAAAGCTCCATGACCGAGGCTCCCAGCCCCTGAAAATTACAAAATTCGCGCTGGGCGCGCTCCATGACTTCAACCGGCAGCATGGCGGGGCCGGCGCAGAAGTTGTAAATCTGTTTGCTCATGACGCTTTCCGTGAGTGGATGAGAGTAATCGATGACTTGTCAGGTTTTACACAAGAGCCGCCACAGGATCAAAGGCTTTTTGGGAGCTGGCTCAACCTTTTACCGTCACTCTGCGTCCCCCTTGCAGTAGAAAAAGCCCTGAACGGGTCAGGGCTTGCAGGGAACATGCACAGAAATGGCGGGCAGAGCGCATAAACCACCACAGCCCAGCCATTTCTGACAAATTTACAGTTTGGCGGTGAGCTCCGGCAGCAGAGTGAAGAGATCCCCCACCAGCCCATAGTCAGCCACCTGAAAGATGGGGGCATCGCTGTCCTTGTTGATGGCCACGATCACCTTCGACTCCTTCATCCCCGCCAGATGCTGGATGGCGCCCGAAATACCGACCGCGATATAGAGCTCGGGCGCCACCACCTTGCCGGTCTGCCCCACCTGCAGATCGTTGGCGACATATCCTGCATCAACGGCGGCTCGCGATGCCCCCACGGCGCCGCCCAGCTTGTCGGCCAACGCTTCTATCAAAGCAAACTGCGCCTTGGAGCCCAGTGCCCTGCCACCTGAGACAACCACCCGGGCGGCGGTCAGTTCGGGCCTGCTGGAGCGCACCGCGCGGCGCTCGACCAACCGGGTACGACCAGCGAATTCGGGCACGGCCAAGCGTTCGATGAGAGCCTGCCCGCCCGTCGCCGCCTTGGCAAACGCGGTGGCCCGCACTGTCATCACCTTGACGGGTGCCGAGCTTGCCACTCTGGCGATGGCATTGCCTGCATAGATGGGGCGCAGGAAGGTGTCGCTGCTCTCGATAGCCGTCACCTCGGAGAGCATCTCCACCCCGAGCCGAGCCGCTACCTGTGGCAGCAGCGCCTTGCCCATGGTGCTCGCCGCCATCAGGCAGTGGCTGTAACCTTCGCACCAGCTGGCCAGCAGCTTGTCCACCCCATCCAGCAGCCCGTCGGCCAGCCGGGGATGTTCAGCAAGCAACACCTTGTCGACACCGCCGAGAGCTGCCGCCTGTTCACTCGCCTCGGTCAGCCCCTGACCCAGCAACAGCAGATCAACTTGACCGCCGATGGATCCGGCGGCGGTCACCAGTTGTGCCACGTTGTCGGCCAGATGGCCCTGATGATGTTCGGCAATGATCAGCACGCTCATGGCAGCACCTTCGCTTCGTGTTTGAGTTTGTCCACCAGCTCGTCCACCGAGCCCACCTTGATCCCTGCGCTGCGGGCTGGCGGCGCCATCACCCCGAGCAAACGGGTCTGGTTGGCCACCTCAACGGCGAGTGTCGAGAACGGAGCGCTATCAAGCGGCTTGCGCTTGGCCTTCATGATGTTGGGCAGCGAGGCAAAACGCGGTTCATTCAAACGCAGATCGGCGCTCACCACCGCAGGCAACGGCATGCCGAGGGTCTCGAGGCCACCGTCGATTTCGCGAGTCACCAGCAGCTCTCCCGCTTCCACCTTGAGGGCTGACGCGCAGGTCGCCAGCGGCCAATCATTGAGGGCAGCCAGCATCTGGGCCACCTGATTGTTGTCTGAATCGATGGACTGCTTGCCGAGCAGCACCAGATCCGGCTGCTCCTGCTCACACACCTTGTGCAAGGCGCGGGCGACAGTCAGCGGGGTGAGCGTCTCATCGGTGACATAATGCAGCGCCCGATCCGCACCCAGCGCCAGCCCATGGCGCAGTTGCTCGGCGGCAGCGTCAGGGCCAAAGGTCACCACCACCAGTTCGCTGGCAACCCCGGCTTCCCGCAGCCTGACCCCCTCCTCCACCGCAATTTCACAAAAGGGGTTGATCCCCATCTTCACATTGGCGAGCTCCACGTCGGAGCCGTCTCCCTTCACCCGGATCTTGACGTTGTAGTCGACTACCCGTTTGATCGCGACCAGCAGCTTCATGGGGTCATGCCTCGTCTCTTTGGATTGAATTCATTAGTGTGCCTCTGCGTTTGTTGCAGTACGCTCTTCCCTGATTTTTTGCTTTTTCTTGCTCAGTTTTGCTTACAACTGCTTTACGTTTACGTAAACTACCAGCATTACCCTAGGCCAACCAGAGCGCAGAGGCAAGATGGAACGGGAAGCAATGGAATTTGATGTCGTCATCGTCGGCGGCGGTCCGGCGGGGCTCAGTGCAGCCATCGCCCTGAAACAGCAGGATGCCACTCTCTCTGTCTGTCTGCTGGAGAAAGGGGCGGAAATTGGCGCCCATCTGCTCTCCGGCGCCCTGTTTGATCCCGTCGCCTTGCAAGAGCTGCTGCCGGATTGCTGGCAGCAAGCGCCGCTCGGCGTACCGGTCAGCGACGATCAGGTTCATCTGCTGCAAAGCGAGCAACGTTCCCTGCAACTCCCCGCCTGGGCGGAGCCACCCCGGATGCACAATGAGGGTTGCCATGTGGTCAGTCTGGGCAATCTCTGCCGCTGGCTTGGCCAACAGGCGGAAAAACTGGGAGTCGAAATATACCCGGGATTTACCGCCAGCGAACTTATCATGGAAGCGGGCCGGGTCAAGGGGGTGATCACCGGCGATCTGGGGCTGGATCGGGCGGGCAATCCGAAAGCAGATCATGTGCCCGGCATGGCGCTGCTCGGCCGCTACACCCTCTTTGCCGAGGGGGCCCGCGGTCATCTCGGCAAGCAGCTGATCGCCACATTCAATCTGGCAAGCCCTGCCCAGCCCCAGCACTATGCCATCGGCTTCAAGGAGCTGTGGCAACTGCCAGCAGGTCGGGGCAACCCGGGAAAGGTGCTGCACGGCAGTGGCTGGCCCCTTGGCAAGCAGGGGGGCGGCAATAGTCACGGCGGTTTCTATCTCTATCACTTGGAGGGGGATCAGGTCGCGGTCGGGCTGATTGTCGATCTCAACTACCAGAATCCCTGGCTCAGCCCGTTCGATGAATTCCAGCGCCTCAAGCATCACCCGCTTATCGCCGGCGTGTTGCAAGGGGGTGAGCGCATCAGCTATGGCGCCCGCGCCATCACCAAGGGGGGCTGGCACGCCCTGCCCCGCATGCACTTCCCGGGTGGACTGCTGATCGGCTGCGATGCCGGCACTCTCGACTTTTCCCGCATCAAGGGGATCCACACCGCCATGAAGTCCGGCATGCTGGCGGCAAAAACCGTCGCGATGGCGCTGCGGGGGGGCGATGAGGGAGGGCTGGATCTGGCCCAGTATGGTGACGAGCTGCACCAGAGCTGGCTGGCCCGCGAACTCAAGGCGGCGCGCAACTTCGGCGCTGCTCTTCACCGCTATGGTCCCTGGTTGGGCGGTGCCTTCAACTGGCTGGAGCAACGGCTGTTTGGCGCAAACTCGCCCTTCAAGCTGCTCGATAAGGCTCACGACTACCGTCAGCTGCGCGTGGCCAGCCGCTGCGAGCCCATCCATTACCCCAAACCCGATGGCAGACTGAGCTTTGACAAACTCTCGTCTGTCTATCTCGCCAACACCAGTCACGACGAGGATCAGCCTTGCCACCTCAAGCTGCAGGACGAGCGCATTCCGGTCGAGGTCAATCTGCCCACCTGGGCCGAACCCGCCCAACGCTACTGCCCGGCAGGGGTGTTTGAAGTGCTTGAAATGGAAGGCGCGGCCAAACTGCAGATCAACGCCGCCAACTGCATCCACTGCAAAACCTGCGATATCAAGGACCCCAGTCAAAACATTATCTGGACGCCGCCACAGGGGGGATCCGGGCCCAATTATCCGAATATGTGATGAAGCGGGGCAGCGGCAACAAGCAGCCCCAGCTAGCCCTCCCCCAGCCAAAGGCTGGGTTCTACCCCGCATAGCCGCTCAGGTGATCCGACCTCGCTGTTTTTTTGAACAAACAGGCTGAATCCCTGATGAATAGCCCCTGACAAGCGCGGCCCGCCACTGTATAGTTCGCCGCATTCAGGTTTTCCATCGGCCCGATCTGCTTATCCACGGGATCGCCTTCTGCAGCGATCTAAGGCCGCATGACCTGTGCAACCATCCCTGATTACCCATGACTTTTTAAGGGGGGACAGATGATCACCGCCTACATTCTCAACAACAAGGTGCTGGACATAGTCACGCTCGGGCCTGACGACATAGTACCTGACAACACGGTCTGGCTGGATGCCTACAAGCCGGACACGGCAGAGCGAGAATGGTTGACGGGCCTGTTCCTGGAAGAGGTCCCCGACAAGGAAGAGCTCGACGACATCGAAGCATCCGCCCGTTTTTACTGGGATACCGATGGTCTGCACATTCACTCCCTGTTTCCCCAGCGGATCGGTCGTGACACCAAGGGTGTCCACGTCTCCTTTACCCTGCGCAACAACCTGCTGATCAGCATTCGCGAAGATGACATCGGGCTGGTGCGCCTGCTGCGTCACTATATGCGCCAGGATCGGCTGGAGGTGGAGGATGCCCTCGACATCCTGCTGGAGGTGCAGAACCTCAAGGTAGAGTACCTCTCCGACCTTATCGAAGATGGTTACAAGACCTTGGAAAACACCGCCGATCAGATCTTCGAGCCGGATCAGATCAACCCCATGCTGAAAGAGTTGATGGCACAGGAAGAGGCCAACGGCCAGATCCGTCTCTCTCTGCACGATACCCGCCGCGCCCTGCGTTTCCTCAAACGCAGCCTGCGCCAGCGCATGAGCCTTGAGCAGAACAAGTGGATCGACGAGATGCTGCACGACGTGGAGTCTCTCTTGCCCCACACCCAGTTCCTGTTCGACAAGATCAACTTCCAGCTGGAGGCCTCCATGGGGGTGACCAATCTGGAGCAGAACAAGGTGATCAAGATCTTCTCGGTAGCCGCCGTGATCTTCCTGCCGCCGACCCTGATCGCCAGTATCTACGGCATGAACTTCGGCCGCATGCCGGAGCTCGCCTGGGAGTATGGTTATCCCATGTCACTGGTGCTGATGGTTATGTCATCGCTCGGCACCGGCCTCTTCTTCAAGCGCAAAGGCTGGCTGTAACGCCGCCGAGGTGCGCTGCGATATCTGAAGAAACGGATTGGGGGGTATGGCCCCCCGATTAATTTGCGCCACACCCAACGCCTTGCAAAGGGCGCTTCGTCGCCCCATATCCCCTTCATCACTCAATTCAAGTGGATAACGGGCAACCATGACCCTCTACCCCGAACACCGATATGACGATCACGGCCAGTTGCGCCCGCCTCTCTGGTTCTGGCCCATCGCCCTGTTGCTGACCCGCTCGGTCTGGCTCTTTCTGATGGCGGGAGTGACCCGCGAGAGCGGCAGCGAGATCCTGACCCTCTTTTATCCGGACAAGATCACCCTCTACATCAGCCTGCTGACCGACGTACCCGCCATGCTGGCGTTGCTCGCCTGCGGGGGCACCTATCAGCAGACCCAGAGCATTCGCGCCAGACTCCGGCGCCACAGCCCGCTGCTGCTGCTCTGCTCTGCCGTCAGCGGCCTGCTGATGCAGTTGCACAGCCTCAATCTGCAGAAGTGGTCATTCAGCTGGCCCACCGCACTGGTGCTGGTCGCCAGCCTCTGGGCGCTCTGGTATCTGCTGCGCAGTCGCCAGCTACGGGAATATGCCGCAGATCAGCCCCACTGACGGGGCTGACACCTATTGACGAGTGACCCGGATCTGCAGGGTCTGGCGCTCGCTCTGGCTGCCTCGCCCGCCCTGTAGCTGGGTGCCGAAGCTGCTTCCCTGATCCGCTGAGCTGGTCGAGAGCTCCCCCACCGTCAGCCACTGGCCCGGGGCCCCGCTCACCTCGGTGGCACTCTGCCCACGATTGATGGTGCCCTGATCCAGCCTCGCCTGTTCGCTGCTCAGCGCAATCTGCACCCGATCGCCAATCAAGGTGGCCGTGGCATAGAGGCCGTTCACCAGCGGCATCATCCCCACCACGGTGCCCCCGTTCCACTGATAGAAGGTGACCGGCTGATAGGAGCCCATCTGCAGCAGCACGGGACGGCCCGACAGCCCGCGCACCTGCCAGCTATCGTTCTGGCTGCGCTGGTACTGCTGGGCGTTGCCATCGAGCAGCCACTGCCGCTTGGCCTCGTCGCGACTGATTGAGCCCCCCAGTTG
Organism: Aeromonas sp. Lyrl_2; assembly: GCF_051948815.1. NCBI lineage: Bacteria > Pseudomonadati > Pseudomonadota > Gammaproteobacteria > Aeromonadales > Aeromonadaceae > Aeromonas > Aeromonas sp. Lyrl_2. Next base: position 97,574 of record NZ_JAYJLJ010000014.1, on the reverse strand, counting down.
CTGACCGCTGGAGGCACCATCGACCCGCCACTCGATAAGCAGGCTTTGCGGTGGCTGGTTGATCTGCGCCAGCGTGGCTTCGGCCTCCTGCAGCTGGGCTGGCGTCCCGCTCAGCACCAGCTGATTCCCCATGGCGCTGACCCCAAGCTGGGGATAGATCTCCTTGAGGGTCTGCACCGCCGCCTGCGCCTCGAAGACCGGGATCACCTTCACCTCGGCCCACAACGACGGGCTCCAGAGTCCCATCATGCAGCCAAGCCACAGCAGCGCCCTGCGGCCAACCTTGCCCATCCGAACCATTACGCTCTCCTCGTTCTCTGTGCTCTTCTCGCTCTCTGTTCTCTCTCTGCTCAGGCGTAGACCTGCGCCCGCAGCCAACAGCTCAGCCCTATTCCGCTCACCCTTCGATGATGAACCCGGCGGTTGCCAAAAAACAATCGGGAATGCAGCAACTCCGTGATTTCCCACGGTATGAGGCTCTCATTCCACGCCCGTTATCGCGTAAGATAGCGCCATCATAGTTGCCCAAGCGGAATCCATCATGTTGAAACAGCTGTTGTTACTCCCCCTCGCCTTGCTGCTGGGGGCCTGCTCCCTGACCCAGTACAACGTCAGCGAGGCCGAAATCAACCAGTACCTCAAAGATCAGGTCTCTTTTGAAAAACAGCTGGGGATCCCCGGCATCATGTCGAGCAAGATCCGTCTGGATGAGATGCAGAGCCGTATCGGCCGCAAACAAGCAGATCGCATTGAGCTGGACGCCGCTGGCGACCTGCAGGTGAGCAGCCCCCTTGGCAGCCAGCAGATGAAGATCCGCTTTGCCCTGAGCGCACGCCCGGACTATGTGGCCGATCAAGGCGCCATCTATCTGCGCGACCTTGAGCTGGTCTCGGTCAAGACCGAGCCGGCCGATATCGGGGCCGCCCTCACCCCGCTGCTGCCCACCTTCAATCAGTCGCTCTCCCTGTTCCTGTCGCAGACCCCGGTCTATCGCCTCGACAACAGCCGCAAGAACGAAGCCAGGATCAAGGAGAAGGTCGAAGCCCTCAAGGTGGAGCCAGGCCGTCTGGTCATCCCGTTCAAGCTGCTCTGACCCCCGCCGCACCGGCACTTTCAGCGCAATAAACAGATAACCGTCCTCTTCGACAGCGCACGTCTGCTTTAACGTGCTACCGATCAGGGCGGTTTTTTACTTCTCAAGTCACCCTCAACATAGCATAATGCAGACCATTCTCATTTAGATTCGTCATGAGAAGCGTCAATAATAAAACCAATGGTGAGAAGGGACATGAGAAAAACCGTACTGGTTCAGGCGATTGCCTGCGCACTGATCAGCGGCGCCGCACACGCTGCCGTCAAAGTCGAAGACAAGACATTCAATACCGCCGCCAACATGCTGGCCTATACCGAATTCGAGCTCTCCGGTGAGCCGCTGGCCGAAGCGCTGGGGCTGGATCTGGATGTGCTGGATGCCAACCGTGCCGATGAGCCGACCCCGTTCGACTTCGCTGCCGGCATCGAATCCTACGAATACTCCGAAGAGGCGATGTACGCCCTCAACTACCAATCCGGCATGGGCCCGCATCTGGTAAACGGGCCGCAAAACCTGGCTCGTGGTGGCACCATGGCCTCTCTGGGGCAACGAGTGCTGGCCATGGCCGACGCCGTTGGCTTCCCGGCCGATGAAGTGCCGCAGGGCATGTATCCCCTCTCCCTGCCCTACGCCTCCGCCAATCCGGAGTTTGCCCAGGCCGTCAACGCCACCCCGGTCAATGGCGACCAGATCACCATCAAGACCGCCAAAGGGACCGAGAAAACCGTCAAGACCCAGGTGCCAGCCTACTTCCGCGACTACAGCACCCTGCGCTGGAGCGGCAGCGACAACCTGCTGGTGCCCGCAGCGGTGGGCGGTATCCTGCTCAAAGAGGTGATGTGGTCGCAAGACTTCCTCGGCGGCATGCACGTGGCCGAGACCGATGAAGAGGTAGAAGCCGCCTCCGCCACCATGGATCAGGATGGCAAACACAAGCTGGGCGTCTCTGCCGCCGATGGTTTCAACGGCATGATGCTGACCGAGCAATCCATCGACAAGCTGGCCATCATGCAGAACCAGCTCGGCTTCGATGGCAAGCAACTGGGTGCCAAGATCACCCCGCAGTACGATCCGGCCAAGGGCGTGATTTACTTCCCCCATCAGGTGAAAGTGACCGAAACCAGCAACAACGATGCCGGTGCCATCGGCAAGCTGGAGGTGGTGGATGGTTCCGCCCAGCTGCGCGATGCCTGGATGATGCTGTGGCCGCTCTCCGAGTTCTATGCCTTCAGCGATCAGCGCAGCGCCAACACCAACCAGAACCCGGCCTTCCACGCCGTGTTTGACGGTGCGCCGTTTGCCGCCGCACCGGCTGCCAACAAGACCAATGACCTGGGCAAAGCGGTCGCGGGCAGCGATGCCTTCTCGCTGGCGATCAATCTCTCCAACCTCACCTTCAAGAACCTGGCGGCCCTGCACTTTGATGCCAAGGCTGGCACCCTGGTCGACAGCTGGCAGGCAGGCAAACAGGGTAAGCACGTCACCACCTTTGACGCCGCTTACGCACTGGTCGCCCTGCAGATCTTCCAGCGCGCTCAGGATGCGCTGCCGGTCGGTTACGCCGCCGGTGACAATGGCGAGCTGAACCTCAAGACCAAGCAGGGTCAAGAGGCGCTCGAGCTTATCCGCAAACAGGCCGATTTCATCCTTGCCAACCTCAAGGGTAAAAATGGTCTGGTGCATGACGGCATCACCCTGGGTGGCAAGCTCGACGCAGGCCACTCCATCGATGCACAGTTCGCCGCCATCCGTGGTCTGACTGCCGCCTTCCTCGCTACCTCCGATGCCAAGTACCGCACCGCTGCCCGCGAGCTGTTCATCGCCACTGACAAGGCCTACTTCAATGCCAAGGCGGGCACCTGGCTGGCGGGTAAACAGGGTGAATACACTCCCTGGACCCAGGCTGCCATCTCCGGCGCACTGCGCTCAGCCATGCTGAACCTGCGCAACGAAGGGGCCGAGAAGGCGCCCGAGCTGGAGCTGGCCAAGCTGACCGGTCAGTACGTCAGCTGGTTCCGTGGCACCGTCAACGGTGGCATGCAGATGGCCGAGTGGATCGGTGACTCCGGTGAGAACATCATCGAAGGTACCGGCAGCGACACCGATGAAGATGGCGTATCGCAAGTGACCGCCGCCGGTGGCAAGCACGGCACCGCCATGGTGATGGCCGCCAAAGCAGTGGTTAGCGAGTAATCCTCGCCATTCACCAGCATGAAAAAGGGAGCCAAATTGGCTCCCTTTGCATTACAGCGTCTGACACAGTTTCAAGGGGTTTCCTCAAACCAGCTTGTCCAGCATCTCCTTGGTCACCAGCACAATCCCCTGCTCGGAGCGGTAGAAGCGGCGGCTATCCTCATCGGCATTCTCGCCCACCACCAGCCCATCGGGCAGCACACATCCCTTGTCCACAACCACCCGGCGCAGACGGCAACCGGCGCCAATCTCGACCCCGGGGAAGATGATGGCCTGATCCAGGGTACAGAAAGAGTGCACCCGCACATTGGTAAAGAGCACCGAGTTGAGCACAAACGACCCGCTGACGATGGTACCGCCCGAGAACATGGAGTTGATGGTCATGCCGTGCTGACCGTTGCGGTCCTGCACAAACTTGGCTGGTGGCGTCAGGGTCTGGCTGGTCCAGATAGGCCAGTTCTGATCGTAGATATCGAGCTCGGGCAACACGGAGGCGAGATCCATGTTCGCTTCCCAGAAGGAGTCCAGCGTACCCACGTCACGCCAGTAGGGCTTTTGCCCCTCGCGCGCCCCGACACAGGACATGTTGAAGGGGTGAGCAAATGCCAGCCCCTCCTCCACGATGCGGGGGATCACATCCATCCCGAAGTCGTGTTTGGAGTCCTGATTGTGAATGTCCTCCTCCAGCAGTTGATAGAGGTACTCCGCCTCGAAGATATAGATCCCCATGGAGGCCAGCGAGCGATCTTCGCAACCCGGCATGGCGGGCGGATTGGCCGGTTTTTCGACGAAGGCGCGGATCTTGCGCTGCTCGTCGATATCCATGATCCCGAAGGCCGATGCCTCGGCCCGCGGCACCTCGATACAAGCCACAGTCACCTTGGCGCCAAGGCGCACATGGTCGAGCAGCATGGCGGCGTAATCCATCTTGTAGATGTGATCCCCCGCCAGCACCACCAGGTATTTGGGGCCGTAGTCACGGATGATATCGACGTTCTGATAGATGGCATCGGCGGTACCGCGATACCAGTGCACCTCGTCCACCCGTTGCTGGGCAGGGAGCAGGTCGATGAATTCGTTCATCTGGTAACGCAGGAAGGACCAGCCCGATTGCAGGTGACGCAGCAGGCTGTGAGATTTGTATTGGGTGACTACACCAACGCGGCGGATCCCCGAGTTGATACAGTTGGAGAGCACAAAATCAATGATCCGGAATTTGCCACCGAAATGAACGGCAGGCTTGGCGCGGTTGTCAGTCAACTGCTTCAGGCGACTACCACGTCCACCCGCCAGCACCAGTGCCATACTCTGGTTCAATAATTGTCGTGCTTTGGCACTATTTTCGGGCTCTAACAACATGATTTACCTCTGCCTTGTTTGATCTATTTTCAACTCATCTTCGCCTGTTTCGGCACCTGTGAAAGTGGTTTCACTCACATTTAACCGATCTCAATTGACCCTTTTCACCGAGTTGCGAGGAATAGCATGCTTTGCTCCGCCAGCTTGGTTAAAATTCCCCCACAAAGCAGCCACTTCAAGGATGACAAGATGGTTCACAAGCTCGGACGTACCCTCTTTCTGATCGCCACCATAGTGACCATACCCCTGCTGCTCCTGCAAGCAGTTTGGTTGGCCCTTCAGAGCACACCGCTCACTTTGGCCATTATTCTGGCCACTACACTGCTTGGCATGATCCTGCTGTTGATGTTGGCCATACGCACCATGGATGGCATGCTCCAGCATCAGGAGCTCACCTGGGTCAAGGCGATCAGGGGGCGGGATCCCTCACAACTCGATGAGCCCGCCTCCCAGGAGGTGCTGCAACAGCTGCTGGAGCAGTTCGAAAGCGCCGAGCAGAGCGCCCATCGCCAGCTGACCGAGCTCAGCAACCTGGCCACCACCGACGAGCTGACCCAGCTACTCAACCGCCACGCGTTTCGCCGCGACATGACCGAGTTGCTGCAGCGGGATCAGGACACCCAGACCGCAACCCTGGTGCTGATCCGTGCCACTGAGCTTGGCAAGATCAACGCCCAGCGCGGCTTCCAATCTGGTGATGCCTACATCAAGGACATGGCGGCCCTTATCAAGCGGGTGGTAAGCCGCTTCCCGGGCAATCAGGTCTATCGCATTTCGGGGGCCGATTTCGCCGTGCTGGTGCAACCGGTGGCCAATATTCCCCCCCATCTGCTGGGGCAGGATTTGAAGGTGGCCTTCGATCACTATCAGGATCAGCACGAGCTGGAGAGCACCGGTTACTCGGGGCTGACCAAGCTCAGCAGCGGCCAAAAAATCGAAGCCGTGCTGGCCAGAGCGGATCTGGCACTGGCTCGCGCCCAGACCGAAACCATCAACGGCTGGGCCATCCAGCAAGATGACAGCGCCTCCGAGCTACAGGGGCAACACCACTGGCGCGACGTGCTGACCGAAGTGCTGGCACAGGAGCGACTCAGCTTTACCTACCAGCCGATCCAGCCCCTGCACCGCAGCATGCTGGCTTACAACGAAATCTACACCCGCTTCAGCGGCAATGACGGCACCGCCCTGCCCGCCGACACCCTGTTTGCCATGGCACAGCGCCTGGATATGGTGATGCGGCTGGAGCAGCTGGTCATTACCCACATCATGCGTCAGTACCGGGCCTTTGGTGCCAACCAGAGTCGCTGGGGGATCAACCTCTCCCCCAACCTGCTGCAAAACAGCGCCTTCCTGATCTGGCTTGACCGCCAGCTGCTCAAAGATCCCAATACCAGCGCCAATCTGGTGTTCGAACTGGATGAAGAGCATCTGGAGCGCAACCTGACCGGCGCCAAGCGGGTGTTTGAACTGCTGCGCCGCAACGGCAGCCGCTCGGCCATCGCCAATTTCGGCAAAGGGATCGGCTCCTTTACCCTGTTTCGCGAGCTCAAGCCCGACTATATCAAGCTGGACCCTGCCCTGATCACCGGGCTGGAGCAGGATCAGACCAACCAGCAGTTCGTGCGGATGATCGTCGATGTATCACATCGGATGGGGTGTCAGGTGATTGCAGAGGGGGTAGAACAGCTTGGCCAGAAACAGCTGCTGCAGGGGATGTACGTGGATGGCTTGCAGGGCTATCTGATCGCCCGGCCGCAACCGCTGCGACCGGATATCAGCCAGCTGGGGCTCTTTACTGAGGATGCTTCAGCTTCAAAAGGGTCAGAATGATGTCATTGAGCTGGCGATAACGCTCCAGCTCTTTCTGATCGTAACGGGTTGCCAGCGTGGTGGGGTTGTGGCGATTTTTGAGGTAACGGTTGATTTGCAGGCGATTGAACCCCGCCACCTGATAGACCTGGCCAAGCAGGGCATTGAGTTCATCGTGCTCCAGACCTGCTCTGGCCAGATAGTCCCCATCGGCGGGACTCTCGGTCTGGTGACTCCACTTGCCAATGCGACCACTCTCCTGCAGATAGCTGAGCCACTGCTCGATATAGAGCGGTTTACACCCCGCCAACAGGTTGAAAAAGCCTACCGCATCGCAACGACAACCGCTCAGGAGCACGACCGCCAGCTGATCATCATCGCACTGGAAGGTCACAGGTCCGGCTTGCGCCCAATCCAGCGCCTGCACCCGAATGCTGGCCTTCTCACCCGCAGCTCCCGTTACGTCGAATACAAACATGGCGCTCCTCCCTTGGCAAAAGGTTGATGATGGACCATCCCCCTGACAGGTGCAAAGGCAAATCGGCTTTTAACTCATCAATCGGGCCATTCGACCATAAAAAAGACCGGCCCCCTCACGGATGCCGGTCTTTGTCCCGATGGCCTGTGCGTTCAGGCCATCAATGGAGGCGCTTTCAGGCGTCCAGTTCAACCAGAGCCTTGGCCAGCTCGATGGGTTCGAGCTCCTGACCTTCCAGATCGGCGTTCCAGTTCGGGCCGACCAGCACATCATCTTCATCCAGATCGTTGATCCAGATATCGAGAAACTCTTCCAGATCGATCACTTCCGGCTCGTAATCGGCCCACTCGTCGACGCAGTGCAGACGGGCGTCCTCTTCGGCAGACCAGAGCGGCATCACGTCGGCATCTTCAAATTCGGCGGAGCGGCAGACGACCCAGTCTTCCCCATAGCGCAGACCCCACACCTGACCCGACTCGCGGACTTGTTCGATAAACAGTTGGAAATTGGCGTCAAGGTTGTCGTTAAGCATGCTCATGGGATTCTCTCTTTCTTTCGGGTGCTGCGGCATTGTCGGGCGACAATACGATGGCCAAATGGTGTCGTAAAAGTGACATGGACTCAAGCATATTGGGGTTATTCCGGGAAAAAAGCCGGGATAACTCCCATTTGCCTGCAAAAACGCCTCCCGATGGAGGCGTCTTGCGGATTCAGGAGATCAACGCTCCCAGTAAACCTCTTCCAGGCTGTCCTCTTTCTCCGGCAAACCGCGGGAAAGACGGGGGCTGCTCTGGGCCAACACCTCGTAGCTGACACGGTTGGCGTATTTGCACACCTGGGCCAGTGAGGAGTAGGTCAGGAACTCGGAGATGTGCTTGGCGGAGTTGGGCACATTCATCCGGTGATAGGAGTTGGCCACCATGTCGTGCAGCACGGCGGAAAGGGCGCCATCCCCTGCCCCGTTGGTGTTCTTGATCTTCTCCGGGCCACCCATGTACGGGGAGATGTGGGAGTAGATACGGGCCGGTTTGCGGCACTTGGCACGGGCCATCGGGCGGCTGAACTCATACATGTTAAACTCGGGGATAACGCCCGGCAACAGAGTATGAGTGGTCTCGCGCTTGTAGTCCTCGTCGGTGTAGCTCGCCATGTAGAGGCCGATGGGGCCAGCAGTACAGAGCACCATGTCGGCCCAGTCGAGCGCCTTGTCGGCCGCACCCAGCGGATCAGCGATACCGGTCAGGGCTTCACCTTCGTCTTCGTTCATGGCCAGCACGGTCACGTTTTCGGCAATGAAGTCGCGCCACCACTGGGGATTTTCGTCAATGACGAAACGGGTGCCCAGGGTCAGCACCACGGGAATACCGGCCTCGCGGGCATAACGCACCGCGGTCATGGCCGCCTCTTTCATCGGATCACCATCGTCACCACGCACCAGATAGGCGGTGATCACCAGGGCAGATGCCCCTTTGATCACATCCTCCGGAATGTGCTGCACATCCAGCTGGTTCATCTTGCCGGCGTTGATACCGAAGCTGCGCTCGCCGCACTCGGTAATGAAAGTGAAGCAACGGCCGATGGGGCCATCCACCGGCTGCAGATAGTCCAGATTGACGCGGGAAGAGGTGTTGCACAGATAACGGTAGGCGTAGCAACCGATGCGAATGTCCTGACTCATCACACCCAGCAGGATGGAGTGGGAGTCGGCCAGTACCGAGTAGTTGTGTACCGTGTTGCCGATGGTGCCACCGGCAAACTCGCTCACTACCATGTTGTTGGCCTTGAGCTCGTCATAAATCCGTTCGGCCACGTCGTCGTTGATGACGACGGAGTGCCCCTTGCTCAGACCATAACGGGTCAGAAAGTCTTCATCCACATGGGCTTCAATATCAACCAGGGTCTGATCAATCCCGACAACGTAGGCTTTGCCCAGTTCGGTTAACAAGGGATTTTGCGGAACCAGGGGATCGCGTCTGTCGACAGGGAAGTAGTGTTTGGACTTGCGCTGACCGGGAAATTTCATGGCAATGTTCTGTGCTCTGGGGGAAAGAGGGGCGGGATTTTAACACAATCCGCCGCCCCGAAAAGTCGCCCTGTTTAAATAATGGAGTCAGTATAGACAAGGCTTGCAAGGAAAAACGTTTGCCTTTTTACCATAAAAAAACCACCCCGTCCGGGGTGGCTCCATAGCATAAAAAAGCGCCGGTTTTCAGGCGGCCGCCATGCCTTGCAACAGAGCCAGCAGCGAGAAGAGCCCTAGAGCGAGCCAGAACAGCAAGGTGCCCAGAAAACGGGGCACATTGGGGGCTTTGGGGATCTGGATGCCGATGGCATGCAGGATGCGGCCAACCAACAGCATGGCGCCACCGGCATGCAGCCAGAGCGCACCGGCACCGGAGAGCTCGCACAGCGCCATCAGCAGCAGGGTCAGCGGCACATACTCGGCAAAATTACCGTGGGTCCGGATCGCCGCCAGCAGCTCGGGGGCCTCCCCCTGCCCTATCATCACCCCGAATTGGGCGCGGCGTTTGACCACCCAGAAAGATAGCCCCAAAAACAGCAGCCCCAGCAGTCCTGCGTAGATCAGCGTGATATGTACCATGACTCGACTCCTTGTTTGACTGACTGCCGGTCACTCATGCCAATTCGCGGCAAATGAGCGAGACCATCATCCTGATGTGGGCCTGATCGCTGTTGAGGGCCGGAATATATTCAAACCGCTCGCCACCGGACTCCATGAAGACCTCCCGGTTCTGTACCTGAATTTCCTCGAGGGTTTCGAGGCAGTCGGCGGCAAAGGCAGGACAAATTACATCGAGCCGCTTGATGCCCGCAGCTGGCATACCGGCGATGGTCACGTCTGTGTAGGGCTTGAGCCACTCCTCCTTGCCAAAGCGGGACTGGAAACTGGCCGTCCACTGCCCGGCCTCCAGCCCGAGCGCCTCGGCCAGCAAGCTGGCGGTATGGCGACACTGGTGACCATAGGGGTCCCCTTCGTTCTCGTAGCGCTCGGGAATGCCGTGGAACGACATCAGCAGGTGATCACCCTGACCGTGCTGCTCCCAGTGACGGCGCACGCTCATGGCCAGCGCCTGAATGTATTCGGGGTGGGCGTGATAATCACGAATAAGCCGCACCACCGGCAGATTGCGCTCTTTCTTCATTGCCTTGCCCCAGGCATCGAAGACCGAGGCGGTGGTACTGACCGAATATTGCGGATAGAGCGGCAACAGGATCACCCGGTTGACCCCTTTGGCCTTGAGCGCCTGCCAGCCATCATTCACTGACGGGGAACCATAGGTCATCGCCAGCTCTACCGGCACCTCGACCCCCTCCCGCTTGAGCTCCTGCTCCAGCGCGGCGCGCTGCTGCTTGCTTATCACCATCAGCGGCGAGCCCTGCTCGGTCCACACCTGCTGATAGAGCTTGGCCACTTTGGGCGAGCGCGTCGGCAAGATGATGAAGTGGAGCAGCGGACACCAGAGGTAGCGGGGCAGGTCAACCACACGGGGATCGTGCAGGAACTGGCTGAGGAACGCTTTGACGGCAGCGGTGGTCGGTGCGGCTGGGGTACCCAGATTGACCAGCAATATTCCGGTTTTCGTGGTCACGTTGGCTTCCTGTCTATCTGTCATTATGCAAAAAGGGCCCGACAGGGCCCTTCTCTTTATTTATCTGATGGCACGGGAAACAGTGCCGGCAGCAAAGATCAGCCCAGAATGGTGGCAAGCTGCTTGCTGACCAGATCAACCGGCTGGGTGCCGTCGATCTTGACGTAACGGGTGTGGCCCGCTTCCGCCTCTTTGCCGTAGAAACCGATCAGCGGCGCGGTCTGCTGATGATATACATCCAGACGCTTGCGTACTGTGGTCTCTTCGTCGTCGGCGCGGATCACCAGATCTTCACCGGTCACGTCATCCTTGCCTTCCACTTTCGGCGGGTTGAACACCACGTGGTAGGTACGGCCGGAGCCGGAGTGAACGCGACGGCCGCTCATGCGCTTGACGATCTCTTCGTCCGGCACATCGAACTCCAGCACGAAATCAACCACGACACCGGCGTCCTTCATGGCTTGCGCCTGGGGAATGGTGCGCGGGAAACCGTCCAACAGGAAGCCTTTGGCGCAGTCCGGCTGAGCGATGCGCTCTTTGACCAGACCGATGATGATGTCGTCAGAGACCAGCTGACCTGCGTCCATCACAGCTTTGGCTTTCAGACCGAGCTCGGTGCCCGCTTTGATCGCCGCACGCAGCATGTCGCCGGTGGAGATCTGGGGAATACCGTGTTTTTCCATGATGAACTGAGCCTGGGTACCTTTGCCGGCGCCCGGAGCCCCCAACAGAACAATGCGCATACACGCTCCTATTGATTGGTTATTCAAATCTTGCGAAGGCAAAAAAGTACACGGTTTCGCCCGTTTCTACAAGGGTGAGCCACTTGAATGAGCACTTTATCACCACAATAACCGGCTGATCGAACAGGATTTCATCGCAAGGGGAAGACGCAAAAATAGCCAGGGATTCAGCATAGAGCGCCAAAAGCAGGAAGGAGGTACGACAGAAAAAAAGATCCCGGCTCAGGGCCGGGAATTGCGCTCAAAAGTAACTACTTGTCGCTCGTAGTAGGAACAGGGCAATAGTAGTTTGCCCCCTGTGCGTCAACAACTGTCAGATGTGACAGGCAGGCCGCTATGGAACCGGAACTGCGGATCCGGCGAGCAGATTAGCTCGGCTTCCAGCTTGCCAAAGAAGGCCACCCGTTCGCTGATATCCTCCCCTGCGTACTGTTCGGCCAGGCTCAGGTAATCCTGATAGTGGCGCGCTTCGGAGCGCAGCAAAGAGACATAGAAGCGGCTCAGCTCTTCGTCCAGATGGGGCGCCAGCTTGGCAAAGCGCTCGCAGGAGCGGGCCTCGATATAGGCGCCGATGATCATCTTGTCGACTATGGTGGCAGGCTCATGGGTGCGCACATGCTGCATCAACTGGCGGGCATAGCGGGAGGCCGTCACCGGCCCGTATTCGATGCCGCGGGCCTGCATGATCTCCAGCACCTGCTCGAAGTGATGCAGCTCCTCCTGAATGAGCCGTACCATGGGAAACAGCAGTGGATTGCGCTCCAGCTCGGCAAAGACGGTGCGATCAGACTCCCCCATGCTGCGTTTGCCCAGGATCTCGGCCTTCTCCGGAATGGCATCCAGCTCGCGATAGAACTCCAGCTTGGGCAGCAGATGGCGCTTGCCCTTAGGCAGGCAGTAGCGGCGCACCAGACTGTGGGCAGTGAGTGCGGCCTTGGTCTCGCAGTTGGCGTGATCGATGAGCAGGGTCGGTAAACGGGCCGGATCCCGCGCCATCTCCACCCACTCATCCGGGGTCTCGCACTGCAAAAACTGGCGCACTGGGGCTAGCAGATCATCCATCTGAACTCTCGTCTCTTAAAAGCGTATCGATCATATATGTTGCCGCCTATGCTAGCGGATCCCGCTGGCCATGCCCATATCCGGCAAGATAAACGGATGTTTTTCAAACAGATACCCCCTACCCCTTCTGCTGGTGCGAGGCAAAAACGACAATGGGGGCCACTGGCCCCCATCTCGCTATCCCATCCGGCAAAACCGCAAACGTTTAACTGCCTTCGTTAAAAATTTCCAGATTGCTGGTGCCTTCCTGCCATTCACGCACCGCTTTGGTGTCATCGTTGCGCAGGGCATTGAGGTGATCCAGATAGGACTGGTCCACGTCGGAGGTGACGTAGTGGCCATTGAAGACCGAGGTCTCGAAGTGACGCAGATCCGGGTTGATCTCCCGTACGGCGGCTTCCAGATCTTCCAAATCCTGGAAAATCAGACCGTCAGCGCCAATCAGCTTGCACACCTCTTCCACTTCACGGCCGTGGGCAATCAGCTCGTTGGCGGTGGGCATGTCGATGCCATAGACGTTGGGGAAGCGAATTTCCGGCGCCGCCGAGGCGAAGTAGACCTTGGCTGCCCCCGCTTCACGGGCCATCTGGATGATCTGCTCGGACGTGGTACCACGCACGATGGAATCATCCACCAGCAACACCTTCTTGCCCTTGAATTCGGAGCTGATGGCGTTGAGCTTGCGGCGCACCGACTTCTTGCGCTGGGTCTGGCCCGGCATGATGAAGGTACGGCCGATGTAGCGGTTCTTCACGAAGCCCTGACGGTATGGCAGATCCAGGGTGTGGGCGATCTCCAGCGCCACGTCACAGGAGGTCTCGGGGATGGGGATAACCACATCGACGTCGAGATCTTCCCACTCGCGGGCAATCTTCTGACCCAGCTTGCGACCCATGTTGAGGCGGGCGGCGTAGACCGAGACCTTGTCGATGCACGAATCGGGACGGGCGAAGTAGACGTATTCGAAGATGCAGGAGCTCATCTGCGGGTTCTCCGCACACTGCTCGGAGAAGAGCTGGCCCTGCTCGGTAATGTAGATAGCTTCACCCGGCGCAATATCCCGCACCGTTTCGAAACCGATGGCGTCGAGCGCCACGCTCTCGGAGGCGAGCATGTACTCCACCTGGCCCTGCTCGTCCTGACGACGACCGAGGATCAGTGGGCGAATGCCGTTGGGATCGCGAAAACCGATGAGACCATGGCCAATCACCAGCGAGACCACCGCATAAGCACCGCGGATCTGCTGATGGGTTCTGCGCACCGCGGCGAAGATATCTTCGGGGCGCAGGGCCATCTTGTCACAGCGATCCAGCTCGTGGGCCAGCACGTTCAGCAACACTTCCGAGTCGGAGGTGGTGTTGATGTGGCGGCGGGCGACCTTGAACTGCTGCTCCTTGAGCTCCTTGGCGTTGGTGAGGTTACCGTTATGGGCCAGCACCATGCCGTAGGGAGAGTTGACATAAAAAGGTTGGGCTTCAGCGGCACTTGAGCTGCCTGCGGTGGGATATCTGACATGACCTATGCCGATGTTCCCTTGCAAACGCTGCATGTGGCGCACTTCAAACACGTCCTTCACCAGGCCATTGGCCTTGCGTTGCCGGAAGTTTCCACTATCAATGGTCACAATCCCGGCGGCATCCTGTCCCCTGTGCTGCAACACCGTCAAGGCGTCGTAGAGGGCCTGATTGACGGGGGTGGTGCCAACTATACCGACAATACCACACATGTCTTTGCTACCTCGAAGTCACTATACCTGTTTAAGAAAACTGGATGAGTTCAACATGAACCCGAAAAACCACTGGATCACCGGCTTGAACTCCGGCACCAGCTTGGACGCCACCCACCAGTCTCTCTGGGAGAGGCTGGTGAAGGTATCCATGAAAAAAAGCAGGGCACTGACGATCAGCACCCCGCGAATTGCACCGAAACAGACCCCCAGCACCCGATCGGTACCGGAGAGACCCGTCTTGTCCACCAACAGGCCCACCACATAGTTGACCACGCTGCCGAGGATCAGGGTCGCCACAAACAGCGCCGCGATGGCCAGACCGTTGCGAACCAGCGCGTCGGAGAAGGAGGTGAAATAGACGGCGAGATCGGGATAGAAATGGCTGGCAATAAAGAAGGCGACGAACCAGGTGACAAGAGACATGGCCTCCTTGACGAAGCCGCGCACCAGGCTGATGAGAGCAGAGAAACCGACGATGCCGATGATGGCGTAATCAATCCAGACCATAGAAAAAGATGTCCTGCGAAATTGCGGCGCAGTCTAACAAAAACGATTGCGCATTGCTTGATAAAAATGTGTTAACTGTTCAAAGCGACGCCGAAAAGCCGCATTTTTTCAGCACTAAAACGGTTGATCGGCGCCAGAATGCACAACGCCATGGCAATGCCATGGCGTTGTGGTCAGCGGCGTGAGCTTACCCGATGTGGGTCAGGCCACCCATGTAGGATTGCAGCGCAGCCGGGATGGCGATGCGACCATCTTCCTGCTGGTAGTTCTCCATCACGGCAACCAGGGTACGACCCACCGCCAGACCGGAGCCGTTCAGGGTGTGCAGCAGCTGCGGCTTGCCGTCGATGCGCACGCGAGCCTGCATGCGGCGCGCCTGGAAGTCGGTGCAGTTGGAGACAGAGGAGATCTCGCGGTAAGTATTCTGGGCCGGCAGCCACACTTCCAGATCGTAGGTCTTGGAAGCGCAGAAGCCCATGTCACCGGTAGAGAGCGCCATCACGCGATACGGCAGCTCCAGAAGTTGCAGCACCTTCTCGGCGTGACCCACCATCTCCTCCAGCGCATCCCAGGATTTCTCCGGGTGAACCAGCTGAACCATTTCGACTTTGTCGAACTGGTGCATACGAATGAGGCCACGGGTATCACGACCGTAGGAACCGGCTTCAGAGCGGAAGCAGGGGCTGTGGGCGGTCATCTTGATTGGCAGCTCTTGGGCGTCAAAGATCTCGTCACGGGCCATGTTGGTGAGCGGCACTTCGGAGGTCGGGATCAGAGAGAACTTGCGCAGCTTGCCTTCTTCTTCTCCTTCACCTTCGATACCGGTGTTGAACAGGTCCTGAGCAAATTTCGGCAACTGACCGGTGCCATAGAGGCTGTCCGGGTTCACCAGATAGGGCACGTAGCACTCGGTGTAACCGTGCTGCTGGGTGTGCAGATCCAGCATGAACTGAGCCAGGGCACGGTGCAGACGGGCAATCTGACCCTTCATCACCACGAAACGGGTACCGGAGAGTTTGACGCCGTTCTTGAAATCAACGCCCTTGGCCGCTTCGCCCAGATCGATGTGATCGCGTACCGGGAAGCTGAACTCGCGCGGGGTACCCCAGCGGCGCACTTCCACGTTGTCGTTCTCGTCACGGCCCACCGGCGTGGTCTCGCTTGGCAGGTTGGGGATGGCGTCGGCAATGGCTTTCAGCTGGGCCAGCAGGGCATCCAGCTCGACCTTGCTGGTTTCCAGCTCGTCGTTGATCTTGGTCACTTCGGCCTTGAGCGGGGCAACATCTTCACCACGACGGGCAGCTTCACCGATGGATTTGGAGCGGGCGTTGCGCTCGGCCTGCAGCTCCTGGGTACGGGACTGCAGATCCTTGCGTTTCTCTTCCAGAGCGTTGACAGCCGCTACGTCCAGAACGTAGCCACGTGTCGCCAGACGAGCGGCAGCCTCTTCGATATCGCTGCGCAGATATTTGGGATCCAGCATGGTTTACCTACTTTTTTAAAATGGGATCTGGGCCTGAGTCGTCATGACGGGCTGGGAAACAGATCCGGAAGTTAACATCGGTTGGCGCACCCCAATCGTCTTCAGAATCGGGCCTTAACTATCAGGCCTTCGAGATCAAGAAGATGGCGCAAGGCCAAGACAAGCGGGGTCAGACGGGCAGTGTAGCAGACCGCCCCCCCGCCCGAACAGGGACTATTTGTGTCGTTTTTACCGACTTTGGCACGCAAACCGTCCTGCATATTCAAACGCCTGACCAATTTTCAGCCATGCGAGGTAATAAAGGGGCTATTTGCCCCGTTGCTGCGGACTTTGCCTGTCCAGTTCATGGAGGTAATCGAGCTTCTGGCCAATCTGCTTTTCAAGGCCGCGATCGGTGGGCTGGTAGTACTGCTTGCCCGCCAGCTCGGGCGGGAAATACTGCTCGCCCGCAGCATAGGCGCCCGGCTCATCATGGGCATAGCGATACTCGGCGCCATAGCCCAGATCGCTCATCAGCTTGGTCGGCGCATTGCGCAGGTGCACCGGCACCTCGAAGTCAGGGAGGTTTTTGGCATCATGAAGCGCCGCCTTCCAGGCGGTGTAGACCGCATTGCTTTTCGGGGCACAGGCGAGATAGACGATCGCCTGGGCGATGGCCCGCTCCCCTTCCGCCGGACCGATCCGATGGAAGCAATCCCAGGCCGACAGGGCGACCTGCATGGCTCGGGGATCGGCATTGCCCACATCTTCCGAGGCAATCGCCAGCAAGCGGCGGGCTATATAGAGGGGATCGCAACCGGCGCTCACCATGCGGGCGTACCAATAGAGTGCCGCATCCGGCGCCGAGCCGCGAATGGATTTGTGCACCGCAGAGATGAGGTCGTAGAAGTGATCGCCTCCCTTGTCGAAGCGGGCCACGTGCTCCCCCACCACGGCGGCGAGCAGGGTACTGTCGATCACCCGCGCCCCTGTGCTGTCGGTTTCGGCCATGTCGGCCAACAGCTCCAGATAGTTGAGGGATTTACGCCCGTCCCCATCCACCGCCTTGGCCAGCGCCTCTTTGACGCCGGGGGCGAAGGTGAGTGCCGGATCATTGAGACCACGGGGATCGGTCATCGCCTGATCGAGCATGGCGAGAATATCGCTCTCCTCCAGCCGCTTGAGCAGATAGACCCGGGCTCGTGAGAGCAGTGCGTTGTTGAGTTCGAACGAGGGATTTTCGGTGGTGGCACCGATAAAGGTGATGGTGCCATCTTCGATGTGAGGCAGGAACACATCCTGCTGGCTCTTGTTGAAGCGGTGCACCTCATCCACAAACAGAATGGTGCGCACCCCGCGCCAGCTGTTCTCCTTCGCCTTGTCGATGGCGGCGCGGATCTCCTTGATACCGGAGGTGACCGCAGAGAGTCGCTCCACTTCCGCCTGACAGTAGTGAGCCATCAACTCCGCCAGCGTGGTCTTGCCGGTCCCGGGTGGCCCCCACAGGATCATCGAGTGGCAGTGACCCGCCAGAATGGCTTTGCGCAGGGGCTTGTCAGCCCCCAAGATATGTTGCTGACCGATATACTGGTCGAGGTTTTGCGGCCGCATCCGGGCCGCCAGCGGACGAAAGTCCGATGAGAAATCCAGCGACAAGTTACTCATCTGTATTGACCACCCAGCGTCACGCCACACACCTTTGACTGGCGCAGTGGCGAGCAATCCAACGACCGCTTGCTCATTAGCGCTGGTCGTCCAGCTCGACCCCCTTCGGGATCTTGAAAACAAATTCGTTGCCCTTGAGCACCGGCTTGCGGTTGAAGCTGCTCAGGGTGAATTCACTCCACTGCCCTTGCGCCTCTTTCACATCGAAACGACTGATGTTGTCTTGTCTGTCGAAGGTGACACGGAAGGAGGCGATCAGCTCATCCTTGTTGCGGCTGGTGACGGTGTAGATATCCCCCTGCTGGGTCACGTCATAGTTCTTCCAGAACTTGTCGTCATTGCCGGCGATCAGAATAAAGGGGGTGTTGAGCACCGCATCTTTCAGCTTGAGGGCGGTGACCTGCTCGACGAAGGGATCATAGACCCAGACATCCTGACCATCGGCCACGATCAGGCTCTCGTCCGGCGAGGTGGTGTGCCAGTTGAAACGGTTTGGCCGCTGCACCAGCAGATCGCCGCTGGCCTTTTGCAGCTCCTTGCCCTTGCTGTCATAGACGGTCTGGGCAAATTTGGCGGAGAAGAGGCTCACCCCCGCCAGCTTCTGTTTGAGATCACTGGCCGCATCGGCCCACACCTGGCTGCTGGCCATCAGCAGCACGGTACCCATCAACAGTTGTTTTTTCATCACGCTCTTCATAAAGACGCTCTCGATAAAAGGCCACGCCCGCGGAGGGCATGGCCAGGGATAGTATGAAACGGTGAGGCTTAGTCCCGCACCGGCGGCGGTGCCAGCACGTCGCGCTGACCATTGCCACCCGGTGAGCTGACGATGCCCTGATTCTCCATCTGCTCGATGAGACGGGCTGCCCGGTTGTAACCAATCTTGAACTTGCGCTGGACGCTGGAGGTCGAGCCACGGCGGGACTCCACCACGAAAGCAACCGCTTCGTCGAACAGGGGGTCGAGCTCTTCATCGCCACCACTGCCATATTCGCCGCTGCCACCTTCGCCACCCGACTCACCGGAGAGGATCTCCTCGATGTAGTTCGGCTCGCCGCGCAGTTTCCAATCCGCCACCACCTTGTGCACTTCGTGGTCATCGACAAAGGCACCGTGTACCCGGGTCGGGTTGGAGGTACCGGCCGGCATGTAGAGCATGTCGCCCATACCGAGCAGAGATTCGGCGCCGCCCTGATCGATGATGGTGCGCGAGTCGATCTTGCTCGATACCTGGAACGAAATACGGGTCGGGATGTTGGCCTTGATAAGACCGGTAATCACATCCACTGACGGACGCTGGGTCGCCAAAATAAGGTGAATACCGGCGGCCCGCGCCTTCTGGGCGATACGGGCGATCAGCTCTTCCACCTTCTTGCCGACGATCATCATCATGTCGGCAAATTCGTCCACCACCACCACGATGTGGGGCAGTTTCTCCAGCTCCGGCGGCATCTGATCCATGGAGTCACCCGGACGCCACAACGGATCCAGCAGGGGTTCCCCCTCCTCGATGGCAGCCAGTACCTTGTCGTTGTAGCCCTTGAGGTTGCGCACCCCGACTGCCGACATCAGCTTGTAACGGCGCTCCATCTCGCCCACACACCAGCGCAGGGCGTTGGCGGCATCCTTCATGTCGGTCACCACCTCGGTCAGCAGATGCGGGATCCCTTCGTAGACCGAGAGTTCCAGCATCTTGGGGTCGATCATGATAAAGCGCAGATCATCGGGGGATGACTTGTAGAGCATCGAGATGATCATGGTGTTGACCCCCACCGACTTACCGGAACCTGTGGTACCAGCCACCAGCAGGTGCGGCATCTTGGCCAGGTTCACCACCACCGGCTCCCCTGCGATGTCCTGACCCAGGCCCATGGTGAGCGGGTTGCGGCTATCGCGGAAAGCATCGCAGTCGAGGGTTTCGCGCAGGTAAACGGTCTGGCGCACCCGGTTGGGCAGCTCGATACCGACATAGGTTTTCCCCGGGATCACTTCCACCACCCGCACGCTGCTGGCAGAGAGGGAACGGGCCAGATCGCGCGAGAGGTTGGTGATCTTGCTCGCCTTCATGCCCGGCGCCAGATCCAGCTCGAAACGGGTAATGACCGGGCCCGGATAGACACCCACCACCTTGGCCTGCACGTTGTAGTCGGCAAGCTTGGCCTCCACCAGACGGCCCATGCGATCCAGCTCATCCTTGCTCATCATCTGGGTCTTGGCGGGTGGACGGTCGAGCAGTTCGATACTCGGCAACGGCGGCAGCGTAGATTGCGGACGACGCTTGGGCTTGGTCGGTGCGACGGCTACCGGCGCGGCAACCTCGTCGTCCCCTTCGGCCCAGGGCAGATCCAGATCGTCCTCATCATCGTCATCGGCCACAGCCAGTACCGGCTGGCGGCGACCATTGGCGGCCGCCACCGCACGTTTAGGCTTGGCAGCCGGAGCTGGCTCGTCATCTTCATCATCAAACTGGGGATCGAACTCGAAGGTATCGTCGTCGAGTTCCGGCAGCCACTCTTCGGCGGCAGCCTTCTGATTCTTGGCCTTGGGCTTGCGAGTCCAGCTGGTATGCGGCTCATCTTCCTCGTCATCAAACGCGATGGCCCCTACCCCGCCTTCCAGCAAGGGATCCGGCCCCTCGTTGCGGGGTTGACGCCAGCCACCGGTCAGCCAGCGGCCAAGGGTGGTCGGGAAGTGGTAAACAGCGCTGACCGAACCGGTACAGGCCGCACCAATCTGCTCGACGATGGTGAGCCAGGACCAGCCGGTAAACAGGGTGATACCGGTTGCCACGAAGCAGAGCAGCATCAGGTTGGCCCCGACGCCGCCAAACAGCGGCACTACTGCAGAAGCGATCACATCCCCCACCAGACCACCGGCGGAGAAGTTTTGCATATCGTTGAAGTTCATGCTGGCAATGGCCGACATGCCGAGCACAGTCAGGATAAAGCCGATGATCCGCACCCCCAGGGTGAGGTAATCCACATCGAGCAGACGGCTCGGGCGCCAGAACAGACTCCAGCCCAGCAGCACCACCAGCGGCGGCACCAGATAGGAGAAGGCACCAAAGGTAAACATGGTGATGTCGGCGAGCCAGGCACCGGCACTACCGGCGAGGTTCTTCACCTCCCCTTGCCAGGAGGTCTGGGACCAGCCGGGATCAGCGGGATGATAGGACAACAGGGCAAGCAGAAGATAAGCAGCCATCAGGGTGATGGCGATCAAGACGGCTTCGAAGATCCGTTGTGTACCTGATAAAGGAGTAAACAGCTTTTTATCGGCCAAACTCCGGCTCCTTTCTGAAAACATGTAATGCAGGAAATAAGGGGGCCTAGTATCCCCGAAAAGCCCATCGATTGTCAGCCAGAGCCTGATGGGACGGGGCCATATTTGCAATTATCTTTACAAGAAGAAACGAGCGGACCGGCCGCTCGTTTCTGACTGTCATGGTGTCTCATATGGAAAAGATACCACGGCATAACCTGCTTTATCGGGTGCTGATCACCAGACGACTGCTCTGCTTGACCTCTTCCATCACCACGTAGGTGCGGGTGTCATTGACACCGGGCAGACGCAGCAGGGTTTCCCCCAACAGACGGCGGTAAGCCGACATGTCGCTGACTCGGGTCTTGAGCAGATAGTCGAAGTCACCGGAAACCAGATGACACTCCTGGATCTCTTCGAGTACCTGAACAGCCTTGTTGAACTGTTCAAACACATCAGGCGCCCCGCGATTGAGGGTTATCTCTACAAACACCAGCAGAGATGCGTCCAGATAATGAGGGTTCAGAATAGCGGCATATCCTTCGATATAACCTTGTCGCTCGAGGCGACGAACCCGTTCCAGACACGGTGTAGGACTCAGGCCAACTCGCTTGGACAACTCAACATTCGAAATCCTGCCATCCTTTTGCAGTTCATTAAGAATGTTGCGGTCAATCCTGTCCAAATCCTTTAGCCGACTCTTAGCTTCCATCATTTTATTCCATCCTTTGGCTATTTTTTGGTAAGAATCACCAGTCATTTTATAATTATGGTCACAAATCCTGTCAATACCTGAATATACTAGGCGCAAATGTTGGTTAACATTTTGGCAACATGAAACACCAATCTATAGACGAGGGATAGCATGATTATCGGTGTACCTAAAGAGATAAAAAACCATGAATACCGCGTAGGCATGGTTCCGGCCAGTGTACGTGAACTGACAGCACGAAACCATACTGTTTTCGTCCAAAGCGGTGCCGGAAACGGCATTGGCTTCAGCGATGCAGATTATATCGCTGTTGGAGCCGAAATTTTGGCCTCTGCTGCAGAGGTTTTCGCCAAAGCCGAGATGATCGTCAAGGTCAAGGAACCTCAGCCTGTCGAATGTGCCATGCTGCGTCCGGGTCAAACCCTGTTCACCTATCTGCATCTGGCGCCAGACTTGCCCCAGACCGAAGCCCTGCTGAAAAGCGGCGCCATCTGTATCGCCTATGAAACCGTCACCGACGGCCGTGGCGGCCTGCCCCTGCTGGCCCCCATGTCAGAAGTTGCCGGACGCATGTCTATTCAGGCGGGTGCCCAAGCGCTGGAAAAATCGCGCGGTGGTAGCGGTGTGCTGCTCGGCGGCGTACCCGGTGTCGAACCGGCCAAGGTGGTGATCATCGGTGGCGGCGTGGTCGGCTCCAATGCGGCCCGCATGGCCATTGGCCTGCGCGCGGATGTCACCATCCTCGATAACAACGTCGATACCCTGCGCCGTCTCGATAACGAGTTCCAGGGAGCGGCCAAGGTGGTCTACTCCAACAGCGAGACGCTGGAACGCCATCTGCTGGCGGCCGATCTGGTCATCGGCGGTGTGCTGGTACCGGGTGCCACTGCGCCAAAACTTGTCCGCCGTGACCACATTGCGCGCATGAAGCCGGGTTCTGCCATCGTTGATGTGGCCATCGATCAGGGCGGCTGTGTGGAAACCTCCCACGCCACCACCCACCAGGATCCGACCTATATCGTCGATGAGGTGGTGCACTACTGTGTCGCCAACATGCCGGGGGCGGTGGCCCGCACCTCGACCGTGGCGCTCAACAATGCAACCCTCCCCTTTATCATCAAGCTGGCCCAGCAAGGGTATCGTCAGGCACTGCTGAGCGACCCCAACCTGTTGCACGGGCTCAACGTGATGGAGGGCAAGCTCACTTGCAAGGAAGTGGCCGTGGCACATGGCCTTGCCTACACGGATCCCCTGACCCTGCTGAACTGATCTGCGCTGGCCTGCGCCAGTTGGAGATGAGTGAAAATCCGCCCGCGATGGGCGGTTTTTTTATTCCTTTATTTTGCATGTCACCCCTTGTGAACACGATTAGTGCAATCGACTCACCAGCCTTTGACCCCGGATCACGAATTACCTACAATCGCGCAAACTCATCACATCCCGGAAATGACATCATGAGCCAAGTCACTCACAGCAAATTGCTGATCTTAGGGTCAGGCCCGGCCGGTTACACCGCGGCCGTCTATGCCGCCCGCGCCAACCTCAATCCCCTGCTCATCACCGGCATGCAGCAAGGGGGTCAGCTGACCACCACCACCGAAGTGGAGAACTGGCCAGGTGATCCGGAAGGGCTGACCGGCCCTGCCCTGATGGAGCGCATGAAAGCCCATGCAGAGAAGTTCGATACCCGCATCCTGTTTGATCACATCAACAGTGTCGAACTGACTCAGCGCCCGTTCCGTCTCAAGGGCGACAACGGCGAATACACCTGCGATGCCCTGATCATCGCGACCGGCGCCTCCGCCAAGTATCTGGGTCTGCCCTCCGAAGAGGCCTTCAAGGGTCGCGGCGTCTCCGCCTGTGCCACCTGTGACGGTTTCTTCTACCGCAATCAGGAAGTGGCGGTGATCGGCGGCGGCAACACCGCAGTTGAAGAAGCCTTGTATCTGGCCAACATCGCCAAGAAGGTGCACCTGATCCACCGCCGCGACGAATTCCGTGCCGAGAAGATCCTGATCAAGCGTCTGCACGACAAAGTTGCGAGCGGCAACATCGTGCTGCACACCCACCAGACCCTGGACGAAGTGCTGGGCGATCAGATGGGGGTCACCGGTGTGCGCCTGCGCAACACTCAGGACAACAGCACCAGCGAGCTGGCGCTGATGGGCGTCTTCATCGCCATCGGCCATCAGCCCAATACCCAGATCTTCGATGGCCAGCTGGAGATGCAAAACGGCTATCTGAAGGTACGTGGCGGCCTCGACGGTTTTGCCACCCAGACCAGCATTGAAGGTGTCTTCGCTGCCGGCGACGTGGCCGACCACAACTACCGTCAGGCGATCACCTCTGCCGGTACCGGCTGCATGGCAGCCCTCGATGCCGAACGCTACCTCGACGCGCAATAAATAAGCGCAGTTGTGATATAAGGCATACCAGTCGGTATGCCTTTTTTATTTGAAGGAGTCTAATGAAACAGAAGATATTGATTGTCGAAGATAGCCTGACCATCCGCCGTATGCTGACTCAGGCCATTGCCCAGCAAACTGGCCTCGAGATTGACGCCTTCGATACCCTCGAAGGTGCCCGTCACTGTCGGGGAGAGGAGTATGTGGTCGCGCTGGTGGACTTGACCTTGCCGGATGCGCCCCGTGGCGAAGCGGTCAACGAGCTGCTGGCTCGAGGTTTGCCGGTGGTGATCCTCACTGCCGACATCAGCGAGGATAAACGTGCCGCCTGGCTGGAAACCGGCGTGCTGGACTATGTGATGAAGGATTCGCGCCACTCGCTGCAATATGCCGTCAGTCTGGTGCACCGCCTCTATCTCAACCAGTCCATCGAAGTGCTGGTGGTCGACGACTCACGCACCTCCCGTCACCGCACCATGGCCCAGTTGCGCAAGCAGTTGTTGCAGGTGCATGAGGCCAGTCATGCCCGTGAAGCGATGGCGATGCTGGAGCAACACCCGGACATCCGGCTGGCACTGGTCGACTACTACATGCCGGATATCGATGGCATCAGTCTGGTGCGGATGCTGAGAGAGCGTTACAGCAAGCAGCAGCTCGCGATTATCGGGATCTCGGTCTCGGACAAGCGCGGTCTCTCTGCTCGCTATCTCAAGCAGGGCGCCAACGACTTTCTCAACCAGCCGTTCGAGCCGGAAGAGCTGCAGTGTCGGGTCAGCCACAATCTGGAAGCCCTTGAGCAGTTCAACAGTATTCAGGAATCAGCCAATCGTGACTACCTGACCGGTCTCTACAACCGGCGCTACTGGTTCAACGAAGGGCAAAAATGGTTTGAAGAGCATCAGCGCCAGCAGACGCCTCTCGCACTCTGTGTGCTCGATGTGGATCACTTCAAGCAGGTCAACGATCACTGGGGCCATGCCATCGGCGATCAACTGCTCTGCCATCTGACCCGGCTACTGACCCAGTTCTTCCCCGATGCCATGATCGCCCGCTTTGGCGGAGAGGAGTTTGCCATGATGGTGCCTCACTGTACCGTCCCCGTGTTGATCAAGCGTCTTGAAGGGCTGCGTCAGCAGCTGCGCCAGCAACCTTTGTCACCGGAAACCCCGCTCTTTGTTCGCGCCAGTTACGGCGTGGTCAGCGTCGGGCGGATATCCATGGACGAGGCGCTGAGCGTAGCGGATCGGCTGCTCTATCAGGCAAAGAACACCGGTCGCGACAAGATAGTCTCTCAAGAGATAACTATCTGAATCCTCAGGGCATCAGTCCCGTGTATTACCGCCCGACAGACTTTCCAGCAGGAGAGTCTGCGGGTTCCTTCCCTGCCACAGTCTCCCCATCACCATGACTATCGAAAGTCAGTAAGTCTTGTCGACCCGCACCCCATCATCGAAGTAGAGAATGCGCACCTTGTCCCCATTGGCAAAGACCATGGCGGGATCATAATCCTGGATCACGTTGATAAGGGCATTTTGCTCGTTGCGGATCAGCAGCTCCACCAACTTGTTTTCCACCACGGTTCCCCCGGACTGGTATTGCTGCGCAGCTGCAGCACCTGCGAGCGCCCCGACGGCGGTGGCGATTTCACGGCCATGACCGCCGCCAAACTGGTTGCCCAGCAGGCCGCCCAACACGGCACCACCCAGCGTCTTCCAGCCAGAGTGCTCGGACTCCAGGATCTGGCGCTGGGTAATATTGCGCACCGTTTCGACCTGACCAAACACCACCTGATTGACCGGCCGCGCGGTATTGCGCTGGTAGACCTCCGCCCCGGCGGGCGCCGTGACAAAGCAGAGCAAGCTGGATACTATCAGGATAATGGCCTTCATCTATGAACCTCGTTGCCTTATGTCTCGCTATCTTACCCAACTGGATGATGAGCTTTGCTGGTTTCCCGACCCCAGCCATGCGCTGGAAGAGCCCAACGGCTTGCTGGCGATCGGCGGGGATCTCTCCCCTGCCAGATTGCTGGCAGCTTACCACAAGGGGATCTTCCCGTGGAATGAACCACACCAGCCAACCCTGTGGTGGTCACCTGATCCGCGCGGGGTGATCCGTCCCGACCAACTCCATGTGGGGCGGACACTGCAGAAGATTATCCGCCGTACCCCATTCGATATTTCCGTCAATCGCGCCTTTAATGAAGTCATCACTGCCTGCGCCGCCCCTCGTCGCACTGCCGATGGCACCTGGATCAGCCAACCCATGATCGAGGCCTACCAGCAGTTGCATCGGCTGGGTCATGCCCACTCTATCGAGATCTGGCAGGAGGGAGAGCTGCAAGCGGGACTGTATGGCCTCTCTATCGGCCGACTGTTTTGCGGTGAATCCATGTTCAGCCGGATTGATAACGGCGCCAAACTTGCCATGGTGGCACTCTGTCGCCACTTCGCCCGCCATCGCGGCGCCATCATCGATTGCCAGATGCAAAACCCGTTTCTGGCGACCCTGGGTATCGAGGAGTGGCCAAGGGCCCGTTTCCTGGCCGAGCTGGCGCGCCTTGGCCATCAACCACTGTTGGCTTCCTGCTGGCAAGAGGGGGAGATCAGCCTATGACTGAAGAAGTGATCCTAAAAGTAGGGCTGACTCCCAAGCATCCCTGCAGTTATCTGGACCATGAACAGGAGCAGTTGCTGGTGCTGATGGATCACAATCTGCTCAACGCCAACGGTTACGAGCGATTGTTGACTGCCGGTTTTCGCCGCAGTGGCAACGACATCTATCGCCCCCACTGCCCGGCGTGCCATGCCTGCCAGTCCCTTCGTATTCACAGCGAACGCTTTCGCCCCAGCCGCGGCCAGAAACGGATCCGCCAGCTCAACAAAGATATCGAGATCGTCCTGAGCTACGATGACAAACCCGAGTATTACCTGCTCTACGAACGCTATATCCGCGAACGCCACCACGATGGCAGCATGTATCCCCCCAACCGCAGCCAGTATCGCGGGTTTCTCCATTGTGACTGGATGCCGCCACTCTATCTGGAGATGCGCAAGGAGGGCCGTCTTATCGGCGTGGCCACCACAGACCTGCTACCCCACTCCTTGAGCGCCATGTACACCTTCTTCGATCCGGATTATGCCGATCGCTCCCTGGGCACCTTTGCCATCCTTTGCCAGCTCGATCTGGCCAGGCGAACCGGGCGAAGCTGGCTCTATCTTGGCTATCTGGTAGAGGCGTGTCGCAAGATGAATTACAAACGCAATTACCTCCCTCATGAGCTGTTAATTCAGGGGGAATGGAAAAATATCGACACCAAGCCCGAGTAAACTTTACACATAGCCTTAAATCCGGCATGATCCAGCGGTTTTTTGTTGTGGCTTATCAAGAGGATTCAATGGCTAAAGAAGACAGTATTGAGATGCAGGGCACTATTCTCGAAACCCTGCCCAATACCATGTTCCGTGTGGAACTGGAGAATGGTCACGTGGTTATCGCTCATATTTCAGGCAAGATGCGCAAAAACTACATTCGTATCCTGACTGGAGACAAAGTAACGGTAGCACTGACTCCCTACGATCTCTCCAAGGGACGTATTGTTTTCCGCTCTCGCTAAGCCAGGAATTCAGCAAAAAACCCCAACCTTTCGGTTGGGGTTTTTTGTCGTTTTCTGATCACTGACGCTTAGTGGGAAACAGCTTCAACATTGACCTGAAAATCAAAGCTGAGGCTGTCATTTACCAACTCAACCTTCACAATTCCCCCGTCAACCAGTGAACCGAACAGGATCTCGTTGGCCAGGGGTTTCTTGAGGTGCTCCTGGATTACCCGCCCCATCGGTCTGGCGCCCATGGCTCTGTCATATCCCTTCTCTGCCAACCAGTGGCGGGCACGCTCGGACACCTCGAGAGAAACTCCCTTCGCATCCAGTTGAACCTGCAATTCGACAATGAACTTGTCGACCACCTGATGGATCACCGTCATATCGAGATGGTTGAACCAGATGGTGTGATCAAGCCGGTTACGGAACTCCGGACTGAAGGTCTTGTTGATCACCGCCATGGCATCGTGGCTCAAATCCTGTTGCTGGAAGCCAATCGATTTGCGTTGGGTCTCCTGCACACCGGCGTTGGTAGTCATGACCAAAATCACGTTGCGGAAATCCGCCTTGCGCCCGTTGTTGTCGGTCAGGGTGCCGTTGTCCATCACCTGCAACAGCAGATTGAATACGTCCGGGTGAGCTTTCTCAATTTCGTCAAGCAACACAACGGAATGAGGATGCTTGATCACCGCATCAGTCAGCAGACCACCCTGCTCAAAACCAACATAGCCGGGAGGCGCACCAATCAGACGTGAGACGGTGTGACGCTCCATGTACTCGGACATATCAAAGCGCAGCATCTCGACACCCAATGCCTTGCCCAACTGCTGGGTCACCTCTGTTTTACCAACACCGGTAGGACCGGCAAAGAGGAAGCAACCAACCGGGCGACGCTCGTTACCCAAACCTGAACGAGAGAGGCGAATCGCATCGGTCAGCACCTCGATGGCTTTATCCTGACCAAAGACCACCATCTTCAGATTGCGTTCCAAGTTCTTCAGTACTTCTTTATCTGAAGAGGAGACTGATTTTTCCGGAATGCGGGCGATCTTGGCTACGATGGACTCAATTTCCTGCACATTGATCACTTTCTTGCGCTTGCTCGCCGGCAGTAACCGTTGACCGGCACCCGCCTCGTCGATCACATCGATCGCCTTGTCGGGTAGGTGACGATCATTGATGTACTTGGCGGAGAGCTCGGCAGCTGCACGGATCGCCTTGGCGGTATAGCGTACACCGTGGTGGGCTTCGTAGCGACTCTTGAGCCCCATCAGGATGCGAGTGGTGTCATCGATAGTCGGCTCGACAATATCGATCTTCTGGAAGCGACGGGCCAGCGCACGGTCTTTCTCGAAGATCTGGGCGTACTCCTGATAAGTGGTGGATCCCACACAGCGGAGCAAACCATTGGAGAGCAGCGGCTTGATCAGGTTGGCCGCATCCAGCTGACCACCGGATGCCGCACCGGCACCAATGATGGTATGGATCTCGTCGATAAAGAGAATAGCCCCTTCCTGACGCTCAATCTGCTTGAGCAGTACCTTGAGGCGCTTCTCGAAATCACCACGGTATTTGGTGCCCGCCAGCAGAGAACCCATATCCAGCGAATAGATGGTACTGCCCGCAATCACCTCGGGGACATCCCCCTTGACGATGCGATAGGCCAACCCTTCAGCAATGGCGGTTTTCCCCACGCCAGCTTCACCCACCAGCAGCGGGTTGTTCTTGCGACGACGGCAGAGCACCTGAATGGTACGGTTGAGCTCCTGATCACGGCCAATCAGCGGATCGATGCGCCCTTCCAGCACCAGCTGGTTCAGGTTGGTGGCAAAGCTCTCGATCTGTGCGGCCGAGACATCATCATCAGACTCGGGATTGTTATTGCTGCCGAGATCCGGCTTGCTGTCCTTGCGCACACCGTGGGAGAGGAAATTGACGACGTCGAGACGGCTGATCTCGGCTTTTTTCAGGAAATAGGCAGCTTGTGACTCCTGCTCACTGAAGATAGCGACCAGCACGTTGGCGCCGCTGACTTCGGTATTGCCGGAGGATTGCACATGGAAGACGGCACGCTGCAACACGCGCTGGAAGCCCAGTGTCGGCTGGGTTTCACGATCTTCATCGTCGCGCGGTATGAGCGGAGTAGTTTGGGTGATAAATGCGCGGATCTCCTTGCGCATCTGCTCGACATCGGCACCACAGGAGCTCAGCGCCTCATGGGCTGAACTGTTATCCAGAAGGGCTAACAACAGGTGCTCGACGGTCATGAATTCGTGGCGCTCGTCACGGGCCAGTTTGAAAGCCTCGTTCAGCGTCTTTTCTAGATCTTTATTCAACATAGGCACCTCCCCTAGTACAGCTACAATGTGGTGTCACACTCGCCATCAAGTCATCAGATTCAAGCCTTTTCCATAGTACAGAGCAGTGGATGTTCGTTGTTACGTGCATAGGTGTTGACCTGGACAACCTTGGTTTCGGCGATCTCTGCGGTAAACATGCCGCAGACACCCTTACCACTATAATGCACACTCAGCATGACCTGAGTCGCCTTGTCCAAATCCATACCAAAGAACTTTTGCAGCACCTCCACCACGAACTCCATCGGGGTGTAGTCATCGTTGTTCAACACAACTTTATACATGGGTGGCGGCTGCAGCTTTGTTTTCTCTGCTTCTGCAATCTCTTCATTAGCAAAGAGTTCTTTCTGCTTGCTCATAATCGCGCTTTGGTACCTCTAGATTACTACCGTCTAACACAAGGTTGTCAATAGACTTGTTAACCAGATCACATCAGCTGTTAACAACTTCTTGACTCGCTCAAAAGTTAGACTAGATTGGTTACTTGCTAATCTGTGCCCGTCTGCTATGGGCCCATGTCCCTAGTTATAAAGGGCTGGCGCAGGTTACTCAACGACTTCTGGGTAATCAATAAAAGGATGTAGAAGTATGGCAACCGGCACAGTTAAGTGGTTTAACAACGCAAAAGGATTTGGGTTTATCTGTCCGGAAGGGGGCGGTGAGGATATATTCGCTCACTACTCCACGATTCAAATGGAGGGCTACAAGACCCTGAAAGCGGGTCAGGCTGTCAATTTTGAACTGCAACAGGGGCCAAAAGGAAATCACGCCTCTGTGATTGTGCCAAACGAAGCACAAAATATGTAAATAACACCCGTTGGATAAATAAAAAACCGGTTCCTCTCTGAGCAACCGGTTTTTTATTGTCAGATTTCTGGCGAATCCTGCCTCCTCACAGGATCACAGGGTTATCACCAGCCATGATCAGTCGTGATATTCACTGCAGGCGATCAGGGTATTTTCCATCAGGCTGGCGACCGTCATCGGGCCCACGCCACCGGGTACCGGGGTAATGAAGGAGGCATGGCTGCGCGCCGTCTCAAACTCTACATCCCCGACCAGCGAGCCATCAGCCAGACGGTTGATGCCCACATCGATCACCAGTGCCCCCGGTTTGATCCACTCCCCAGGGATGAAGTTGGGCTTGCCGACTGCGACAACCAGCAGATCGGCACGGCGTACCTGATCTTCCAGATCCCGGGTAAAGCGGTGACAGGTCGTGGTTGTGCAGCCCGCCAGCAGCAATTCGAGAGTCATGGGACGCCCCACTATGTTGGACGCTCCCACCACGACAGCATGCAGACCGTGCGTCTTCACGCCGGTGGTCTCGATCAGTGTCATGATCCCTTTCGGAGTGCAGGGGCGCAGCGCCGGAATACGTTGGGCCAGACGACCGACGTTATACGGGTGAAATCCATCTACATCCTTGTCAGGCTGGATCCGCTCCAGCACCTGAGTGGTATCAAAGTGATCCGGCAACGGCAGCTGAACCAGAATGCCATCTACGTGGCTATCCGCATTCAGCTGGTCAATCAGCGCCAGCAGCTCTTCCTGACTGGCGGTTGCACTCAGATCATAGGAGCGGGAGAGAAAACCCACCTCCTCGCACGCCCGACGTTTGCTGCCGACATAGACCTGAGAGGCGGGATCCGCCCCCACCAGAATGACTGCCAGCCCTGGAGCCCGTTTCCCTGCCGCCAACCGCTGTTGGACTTGCGCCGCGACCTGGCTGCGAATCGTTTGCGCAACCTGTTTTCCATCTATGATTTTGGCAGACATCGTTCTCCACTCACCATGTGTTCAACTGCCGCGCATTGTCGCATTTTTTTAGCCGGGATGTTAGCGGCAGACGCACGCCAGACCTGTAGCGGGCAATAAGTAGGCACTTGAATTTACTGGGGGAAAAAGTCGTTGACGCTGGCCCTTACGCTTGGCTATGATGCCCGCCCGTTGCCCAGTACGACTCATGTCGATATGCTGGTCAGGGATTTTCGGTGATTAGCGCAGTCCGGTAGCGCATCTGGTTTGGGACCAGAGGGTCAAAGGTTCGAATCCTTTATCACCGACCATGTTCATCGACTCGTTCTTAAGACGTGTTGATACAAAGCGCCCTTAGCTCAGTTGGATAGAGCAACGGCCTTCTAAGCCGTGGGTCGCAGGTTCGAATCCTGCAGGGCGCGCCATTTAAAATGTGTTTTAAATCATTGAGTTATTGACGAAGAGTGTGACTTATCGTCCATTCGGCAGATTATCTCAAGATGACCTTGGCCACGCCTTGGCAGACACAAAATGGCGATGATTTCAGTGGTGGCTGTAGCTCAGTTGGTAGAGTCCCGGATTGTGATTCCGGTTGTCGTGGGTTCGAGCCCCATCAGCCACCCCATTATTTCTCTGTTGTTGCTATCTGTTGCGAAAGAAATGAAAGGCTTGAATATGGCCGGCAACTCATCAGCAAGGCAGACTTCGCGCAATTTATGCGCGGCGATAAACCGGCCCCGCGTCGGTTTTTTGTTTTAGCGAATCAATTAACGCCCATGGAGGCGGCTTATGTCTCTTCGTCATCCGGGTCGCAAGCAGCCCGCTCGCCAGCCCTCCCCCGCGACGGGCAAC
This sequence comes from Aeromonas sp. Lyrl_2, assembly GCF_051948815.1. NCBI lineage: Bacteria > Pseudomonadati > Pseudomonadota > Gammaproteobacteria > Aeromonadales > Aeromonadaceae > Aeromonas > Aeromonas sp. Lyrl_2. The sequence goes on along the minus strand of NZ_JAYJLJ010000014.1, from coordinate 64,917 downwards.
CCCGCCCTCGATCTCTTCCACCGCAACTGGCAAGCGCTCGAAAAGCTACAGGCAAAGATCGACAAGCAAGCCCTCAACGGCCGCGATATCTATCAGCGTTTCACCAGCGAAATAGAACCCCTTGAGCGTCAACAGTGCGAGCTCATCTTTGCCCTCGCCAAGCGCCTGGTCGATTTTACGGCTCGCAAGAGCTTTACCCTGTGGCAGCGGGAGACCTTGCACCACTGGATCCACGATCTCATCAGCTATATCGAGTCCAATCCGTTTCGTGGCGAGATGGATTTGGCTCCCCTCTTTCACCAAATCCAAACCAATACCGCCCTGCACATGGATGACGAACAGCTCGACTATCAGTGTGACGTTCTTACCCAGATGCTGATGGAGACTTGTGGCCACTGCCCCGATGACATCGATACCTTGCGCGAGATGCTCAAAAACCCCGATCGGTTGAACGAGTACATGATGAATGCGGCGCGCCAGCATATGGCCGAAGAGTGCAACACCGTCGATAAAGAAGAGGATGCCCGCTTCGACGATGATGAGTTGTTTGCCGATGAGCCTCTCTTCGGCACTGAGCAGCAAGATGCTTTTGCCCACGCGCGCACACGTCGTGAGCAAGAGGAAGAGGCGCGCATCGAACAGTTGTTCAGCAAATCCAGCCTCAAGCAGCTCTATCGCAAGCTCGCCCTGGCGCTGCACCCGGATCGGGAACCCGACCCCGTCATGCAGGCGGAAAAGACCCGCATCATGGGCCAACTCAGCCAGGCCTGGGAAAACAAAGAGATGTTCACCCTGTTGCAGCTGGCCCACACCCACCTGCCCGAGTTCGATAACCTGCTCAGTGACGAGAACCTCGCTTACCTCAACCCGATGCTGAAACGCCAGCTACGCGAGCTCGAAGTCAGCTACTACGGCGGGCAAGACGGGCTAATGGGCGCGGTGCTGCACAAATTCAAGCAATCATCCAAGAAAAAGACCGAGCAGGCCTTTGCCGAACATCGGGACTATTTGCTGCGTGATATCGACCACCTGACTGCCCAGCTGGCCGAGATCACCACCCTGCAGACCCTCAAACCCTATCTGGCGGCCCGCTGGGATCAGAAGCAAATGAGGTGGGATGAGGAAGAGGACGATATGGAATGGCTGTTTAGGTAATGGCCAGCGGTGACCGACCATCTCATCAAACAATCAAGGCGCCACTGGCGCCTTGATTGTTTTCACACTGCTGGTTTTTACACTGATCGTGCTATCGGATAGCCAGCCTTAAATCAGGGTCACCTGACGCGCTTTGCCATCAGGCGCCAGCGCCTGTTCCTCATCGTGGATAGTTGTGAAGGGCTCAGGGGAAATGGCGGCTGCCGATGCGATTTTGCGCTGCTGATATTGGGCCAGACGCAAGTCCAGCAGCTGTGGGATGCAAATAAAGTTTCATCCTAACCCTAAAAACAGAGAGAAACGTCGCGCGCTCTCCTATTCATAAAAAATCCCTTTTATATCAGTATGTTGTGAGCACTTACACCCGAGACTGGATCGTTTTGCCTTTCATGGGAGAATGATTAAGGGCGCTAAAGTATCATCCTAATTTTCGCCCAGGCTCGAAAAATACGGTAAATGGTGAAAATAAAGATTCATCCTTTTCCGATGTTGCCCGTTCCAACACGTAAGCAGTCAGTCAGAAAAAACACATAGATCCAATCCCTAGCGAGCATTAAGCTCTCTCATCCGTGCCAACTGCTCCAACCCTTGGACGCCCTAAATGCTTACCCAAAAAAATCAACACCTTCTTTTAAAAACACAACCTGATTACCCATGTTATGCAGCCATGCCTATACTGTATGCGCATACAGTTTCCGGGCGGAGAGCACGGCCATGGCCAAGAACAAAGTTCAGTATCAGAAGGGTCTGAGCGTAAACGGTTTTTTGGAGAAGTACGGCACGGAAGAGCTGTGCGAGAAAGCTCTCTTTAAGTGGCGTTATCCCCAAGGCTTCGTCTGTAAAAACTGCTCCAATACGACCTTTTGCCGCCTTCACCATCGTCCCCGCGTCCTTCAGTGCAACCGTTGCCGCAGCCAGAGCTCGCTGATCAGTGGCAGCATTTTCGCCTGCACCAAGCTGCCGCTGACCACCTGGTTCCTGGCGCTTCATCTGCTGACGGTCTCCAAGACCGGTCTGTCTGCCATGGAGCTGCATCGCCAGCTTGGCGTCAACTACAACACGGCCTGGATGGTGAAGCACAAACTGTTGCAGGCGATGAAAGAAGCGGATGATCGGCATCCTCTGCACGGCATTATTCAGCTCGACGACGCCTACTGGGGCGGCGAACGACGCGGTGGCAAACGAGGACGAGGGGCGGCAGGCAAGACACCTTTTGTAGCGGCAGTTGCTCTGAACGAAGTTGGACACCCGATAGCCATGCGCATGACGGTCGTTTCTGGTTTCAAAACCAAAGAGATAGGTGCTTGGGCTAAGCGCCACCTGGGGCCGGGAAGTCTGGTCATCTCTGACGGCCTCAAATGCTTTCGAGCGGTTGAGCGCGCCACTTGCAACCATCTGGGCTTCACCATGGGCGGGCGTTTGGAGTTGCTGGATCACGCCGCCTTTCGCTGGGTGAACACGATGCTCGGCAACATCAAAAACTCGCTTCACGGGAGCTGCCATAAGCTTGGCCAGAGGCACATTCCCCGCCATCTCGCTGAATACTGCTTCCGCTTCAACAATCGCTTTGACCTTAGCGGCATGCTCGCCAAGCTTGGGGCTGCTGCGGCGATCACGCCGCCTATGCCATACCGCTTGCTGAAGCTGGCTGAAGATCATGGGTAATCAGGAAACACAATCAAAAATGACACCCTTATATCCATTTAACCTAAACAGCCTTCCCCCCACTGCACTAGCTAGGGCTCGTAGTTCGGCGCAAGGCTGAAGTCGCTTGGCTGCTTCGCTGTGCAGATCCATGACCCACTTTCCATCAAACTCCCGGTTGTAGTTCCACAAGCATCTCGCGAGTCTTGCCGGCCCGCTCCACTAACAAGACCACAACATCTCCAACGTTCTTGTCGTCTAGCCGGGCCTGTAATGTAGTGACGTCGTCGACGGCGATACCGTCGATGCTGATAACGCGATCGCCGGGCACGATGCCGCCTGCGGTGACCTCGACGCCGACGAGCCCGGCCCTGTGCGCCGCCGAGCCCGGCGTCACGCGCAATACGAATACGCCCTTACTGCCGGTCAGCGCCTGCAGACGCGCGTTGAGCTGCTCATCCACCTCGATGCCCAGCGCCGGACGGATGTACTTGCCGGTCTTTATGAGTTGCGGCACCACGCGCATGACGGTATCGACCGGCACCGCAAAGCCGATGCCGGCCGAGGCGCCAGACGGACTGTAGATGGCGGTATTGATGCCGATCAGCCGCCCAGCCGAATCGAGCAGCGGGCCACCGGAATTGCCGGGGTTGATAGCGGCGTCGGTCTGGATCAGGTGGTCAATGGCCGGGCCACTGGCGTCGCCGGAAAGGGTGCGGTCAAGCGCCGAGACGATGCCGGTGGTGAGTGTCCAATCCAGGCCGAAGGGGTTGCCGATGGCGAACACCTTTTGTCCCACCTTGAGGTCTGCGCTGGTGCCGACCGGAACGGCGGGCGGGCGCTGGAAACCGACGCCGATCTTGAGCACGGCGATGTCGTGCGCTGGGCTCGCCCCCACCAGCGCGGCCTGGTAGTCGCGGCCATCGGCGAGTTTGACCGTGGCTTCGGACGCGCCCTGGATAACGTGGAAGTTGGTGACGACGTGGCCGGCGTCGTCCCAGATGAAGCCCGAGCCGGTGCCACGCGGCACGGAGAAGACATTGCGCGTCCAGACGTCGCGCACCAGCTGCGCGGTGGTGATGTAGACCACCGAGGCGCGTGATTTTTCGAACAGTTCGATGGTGGCCTGTTCGTCAGCGGCCAGATCGCCACGCGGCGTGACGGTGCGCTCAGCGGCTTGGCGCGGGCTGAACCAGGCTTCGATGGCGGGCAGGAACTGCCAGAACAGCATGAGTGCTGCAACGCACGCAGTGATGACGAGCCAGCGCCGGATGAAGGGATCCGGTGCGGGGCGTGGGTACGGGTCAGGGTAGGCCATGAGAAGTCTCCTGTTGATAGGCAATCAGCGCCATAGCCCGCTCGGGCGCCAGCGCGGCGGGCGCGGCGTCACAGCGGATTCCGGCAAGAAATGGGGCGCGTGAAACGGCAAGGCTGTTACGGGTCCAGGCGCCAACGTCAGCAGGCGTGAGATACGATCTTGCGTTGCCGGATGGGTGCGCAACCAGGAAGGCTCGGGATTGCCCCATCCCGGCCGCAGCCAGGCACGCCAGGAGCGGCTGACCCGCTCGATTTTCGCCAGCGCGGACGCCAGCCCGTGCGGGTCGCCCGTCAGTTCCGCCGCGAGGCGGTCAGCATCGAACTCACGCACGCGAGACAGGCCGAGCTGTGCGAGTAGGGCCAGCTGGGGCGAGGCGATCAGCAGAAGCAGTCCAGGCCAATTGACCGCCACCGCGCCGGCCAGCAGTGCGGGCAAGCTGAACACAATAGCGATCTGTCCGACCATCGCTAGCAGGCTCGTGAGGCGACTGACGGAATCCGCCAGCCCCATGACACGCAGATCCTCATTAGCGATGTGCGCGACCTCGTGCGCGAGCACACCCGCCAGTTCGCGCGAACTCAGGTTGCGCAGCAGGCCATCGGTGAGGGCGATCGATGCATGCTGCTTGGAGCCGGTGGCGAAGGCGTTGACGACGGCACTGGGCACGTAGTGCGGCACCGGCGTGGCGGGCAAACCGGCACGGGCGGACAGCTCGCGCAACAGAGCCCAAATTTCCGGGGCTTCGTGCGGGTGCAGTGCCCGCGCGCGATACAGGCGCAGGGTCAGCGCCGACGCGGCTGCCGGCTCCAGCAGCAGCGTGCCTGCAACGGCAAACAGCGCGAGCCACAGGCCGCTTTCCCCGAACAGCAGGCTTCCTGCGGCGGCTGCGATCCCGACCAGGGCCAGGACCAACAGCCCGGTCTGCAGGCGGTTGAGCCAGCGGTGTTGCAACAACGCCGCGCGCGGGTCACTGGGATGATGACGGGTCATGCTCAGATGTCTCGGCGGCGCGGTCGTCGCGATCGCGCAGCAGCCAGTAAGTGGTACCAAGCGCCAGTGTGGCGCCTGCCAGCGCGGCGATTTTGGCGGGACTCGTGTCGGGGTCGAGGACCACGAACTTGCGTGCCAGCGCGATCAGGCCGATGAGGATCACGGTCTTGACCTGGATGATGCTGTCCCGACGCAGCGCCACGCGCACGATGGAATGCTTGAACTCCATCGCGATCAAGAGCGTCATGATCATGCCGAACACACTCTGGAATACCTTGTGATCCAGGGGATTGAAGGCATCGAGGACCAGCAGCGTGAAGACGATGGCGATGAGCTGGAACAGCGACACCACGATGATGACGGCAATTATCGCCGACAGAACGAGGGCGACGACCTGCTCGAAGCGCTCGTAAACCGTCATCAACCGCCACTGGGAGCGCATCTCGTCAAGGGTCGTGTGGCCAGATTCTTTATGCATAAGCGTTGCTCTCTCTTTCAATGAAACGTTAATGGAACGGGGAGTCCGAGAAGACGACTCGATTACACCTGGATTGCCGGGGCAATTGCGAAGCCACCCAGCGCATAACGTCCTGCACGTCCGTGGCGCCGCCGATGGGTGGATCAGCCTCTTGCACGTCAAACCTTTGTTCCATGCATGGCATCAATTCGGCTTCTGGTCTGGCGGCAGCAATCCCAGCAGATCCGCCTGCAAACGTTGCAACTTGTCGATGCCAGCCCTCAATGCCTCGACACGGCCGGCATTTTTCATTTCACTCAGGGTGTGCGCTAACTGCTGGATGCTCTGATGCAGGACATCGACCTGATCATCAGGATCCTTGCCGAAGAACGTAGGGCGGCCACTTTGATCCCGCCAGTATTGGAGTGTTTCGGATTGAGGGGGCACTTGGGCCTTGCCTGACAGATAGTCGATCATCTGGGAAATCCAGACCCGGTGGTCGGCGTATGTGAACGGCACGGGCAGCGCGGAGCGACTGTCAGGTTTGAATCCCTTCCAGGATAAGGGTACCTGCCAGGTGTGTAGCCATTGCTCGAATTCATGCGCTGGCATCGGATGCCCGATGGCATAGCCCTGACCCCACTCGCATCCCATACGCAGCAGCATTTCACCATGCTGAATGGATTCGACTCCCTCCGCGATGCAGTTCCTGCCAAACGAGCTTGCCAGTGCCAGTAGCGCATCGAGGATGGCGATATCGTCCGGATCCTCGAGCATGCCGCGTATAAAACCTTGGTCGATCTTGAGCAGGTGCGCGGGCAGGCGCTTCAGATAGGTCAGCGATGAATAGCCGCTGCCGAAATCGTCGAGGGCAAAACGCAATCCCATCCTCTCGCACAGCGCCATCAACTGAGACACTTGAACGAAGTCCTCCACGGCGCTGGTTTCGAGGATTTCCAGTTCAAGGTCTTGCGGCTGGGCGCCGGGATGTCGTGACAACATACCCCGTAGATGCATGATGAAGTCCGGTTGCAGCAAGTGCCGCGCACCGATATTCACGCTGATCGGGACATGAAGGCCGGCCTTGCGCCAAACTTCGATCTGGGTCAGCGCAGCCTCGATGGTCCATTCCCCCACGTCAATCCCGAGCGGATGGTTCTCAATGATGGGTATGAAGGAGGCAGGAGATAACAAGCCACGCGTCGGATGTTGCCAGCGGATCAAGGCTTCGGCGCCCAGCACCTCACCGGTGCGCATGTTGACCTTAGGTTGGAAATAAAGCAGAAACTGCCCATTGGCAAGTGCATTCTTTATGCTGTCAAATCCTTCGTGACGGGTGCACAGAGTACAATCCTTCTCCGTATCGAAAACGTGATATCGATTCTTGCCGGCTTGCTTGGCACGATACATAGCCTGATCTGCCTGCCGCAGCAGTTGGTCGGCGTCGATATCTTCGCCTTGCGGGTAGTAGCTCACACCGATACTCGCGCTCACCTCGCACAGTGCGTCACCAATCGGTACGGGCTGTACAGCCACCTCGATCAGGCGATCGAGAATCGGTACGCTGACGGAAATATCCGGCAGGTCGACCAGAATAGCGACAAACTCATCACCACCAAGACGGGCCAAGGTATCGTCTTCGCGCAACACCTGCGCCATACGCCTGGACAGGACGGAAAGCAATTTGTCGCCGACTCCGTGGCCGTGCTGGTCGTTGACCTTCTTGAATTCATCCAGATCGATGAAGACAACCGCCAGGTGCATGCCACGCCGACGTGTCTGACGAATGGCCTGCTTAAGGCGGTCTCCAAGCAATAGTCGATTGGGCAAGCCGGTGAGCAGGTCGTAATGAGCAACGCGTTCAAGCTGTTGCTGGTTCTCCTTCAGCCCTGTGATGTCGGAAAACATGGCTGCGTAATGCTCGATATTGCCCCGCGTATCCGGGACTGCACTGATCGTCAGCAGCGCGGCAAACTGACTGCCGTTCTTGCGTCGGCACCAGAGCTCTCCGTGCCAATAGTCGTGCTCACGCAGAGCCTGCCAAACGGTCTGATAGAACTCATCGTCATAGCGATCGGACTCGAGCAGACGAGGTGTCTGACCCATTACTTCCTCCCGCGCATAACCAGTGATCACGGAAAACGCCCAATTGACGTTGACTATGTGGCCTTGAGCGTCGGTAACGAGGATGCCCTCTCCTGCGTGCTCAAAAACTTTAGCCGCAAGGCGAAGCTCTTCCGCGGATATTCTGCGTGAGGTGACATCATGGATATAGCCGTGCCAGAGGATGCTCCCATCAGGCATGGCTTCAGGCGACGCCTCGCCTTCGACCCAGATCACCCGACCGTCTGGAAACTGCACTCGGTACTCGTCATGCCAAAGCGCGAGTGACTGCCCCGACGCCCGTATGGTTTCATGCACACGGTCGCGGTCTTCAGGATGGAGCGCAGCGAACGCAGGCGTGGCATCTTCAACAACATCCTCCGGTGCAACCCCGTATATTTCCTGTATCCTCGCGCTGGCATAAGGGAAGTGCGAGCTGCCGTCCGGACGAAGACGGTATTGGTAAAGCATACCGGGAACGTGGCTGGCCAACTCTTCTCGCTGTCGGCGCATAGCGTTCAGCGCCTGCTCGACCCTCTTGAGATCGGTGATGTCCTCTACCGTCCCGTCTGCCGCTCTGGGTCGACCAGAGGCGTCGCCCTTGAATGTTGCCCGCAGGTGTATCCAGCGAACCTGCCCTCCGCTGACGATGCGACACCGCAGATCAAGGGACTTTCCGCACATGGCAGCATCCCATGCCCTATCGAAGAGGGGGCGGTCTTCAGGGTGAATGCACTGCAGGAATCGCTCGAAGGCTATTGGCGCACCAACATCCAGGCCGAGCACGCGGCAGGCTTCATCGGAGCAAGTGAGGAGTTGCGAGCCAAGATCGAGATGCCAACTGCCAGAATGGGCATTCTGGTTAATCTGGTCACAGTGTCGGGCTGAGGTTTGAGGCGTCTCGTTCAAAGGTGACGCTCCTTATGGGTGAAACAGAGGTTCCAAAGTTTCTGCAACTCGGAGCGCATTTCGTCAAAGATTGTGTGGTTAGGGTCTCTATGCATCGCGGCTACGCACTCTCTTCAAGGATCGAACAACTGATAAGCAGGGTGGTTCGCGCCGGGTCATTGCGGCAAGCGGGATGTCACCCAGCGCATAATGTCCTGCGCGCCCATGGCGCCCGCCTGACGTGCAACCTCATGTCCCCCTCGGAACAAAATCAGGGTTGGAATGCTGCGAATACCGAACTGGGCGGCCAGGTGAGGCTCGGCCTCGGTATTTACCTTGGCCAACCTCACCTTGGGTTCAAGCAGGGAGGCTGCCTGCTCGAACTGCGGCGCCATCATCTTGCACGGTCCGCACCACGGCGCCCAAAAGTCAACCAGCAGCGGCAGGTTACTGCGCTCCAGATGACGGGCGAAGGTCGCTGTGGTCAGATCAATGGGCTCTCCGGTGAACAGCGGGTGCTGGCACCGCCCGCAATTGGGCTTCTCTGCCAACTTGTTGGCTGGCACGCGATTGATGGATTGGCAGTGTGGGCAGACGATATGAATGCTGTCACTCATGAGGTGGCTCCTTGGGACACAGAGGAAGTAATGGCTCCGGCAGTTGGGCCGCTGTGACATGGGGATTCGAGCTGTAGCCCTTGCGTCAGTTGCCGGATGCTGTATTCATCCAGCGTTTCCCGTGCGAGCAGTTCGCGCGCGCACCGCTCCAGCACTTCTCGGTTAATTTCGAGAATTCGGTATGCACGATCAAACACACCCATCACGATGTCACGGATGGCTTGGTCGATGCGTGTCTGAGTCGATTCGGCTACCCGGCAGCCACCCTGTACCAGTTCAGGCGCATCAAGAAAACGCGGCCTCTGTGCCTCAAAAGCAACGTACCCCAAGCCCTCATCCATGCCGAAGCGCGTAATCATGTCGCGGGCGATGTCGGTGGCCCGCGCGAGATCGTCTGAAGCCCCTGTGGACAGCTCGCCAAACACGAGCTTCTCAGCCGCGCGCCCTCCCAGGAGCACGGCGATTTTGTGCTCCAGGTCGGCACGTGTCATCAGAAATCGGTCTTCGATGGGCCGCTGCAGGGTGTAGCCGAGTGCACCGATGCCACGCGGAACGATTGAAATCTTGTGTACCGGATCGGTGCCGGGCAGCGCCATCGCCACCAGCGCATGCCCCATCTCGTGATAGGCCACGGTTTCCCGCTCCTTCGGATTGAGCACACGGTTCTTCCTTTCCAGGCCGGCCACGATGCGCTCGATGGCGGCGGTGAAGTCTTGCAGTTCCACAGCCTGCGCCTTGCGCCGCGTCGCGTTCAGCGCTGCTTCGTTCACGAGATTGGCCAGATCAGCGCCGGAAAAGCCGGTGGTCAGCGCCGCCACCTGTTCCAGATCTACACCGTGGGCCAGGGTGATCTTCTTGACATGGACCTTCAGGATATCCAGGCGACCTTTCTTGTCGGGACGGTCCACCAGCACCTGACGGTCGAAGCGACCGGCGCGCAGCAGCGCCTGGTCGAGAATTTCGGGGCGGTTGGTGGCGGCGAGGATGATCAGCCCGACCGAGCTGTCGAAGCCGTCCATCTCCGTGAGCAGCTGGTTGAGGGTCTGCTCGCGCTCGTCGTGGCCGCCGATGGGGCCGCCGACGCCGCGCGCGCGGCCCAGCGCATCGAGCTCGTCGATGAAGATGATGGCCGGCGCCTGCCCGCGGGCCTGCTCGAACAGGTCGCGCACACGGGCCGCACCCACGCCGACGAACATCTCGACAAACTCTGATCCGGAGATGGAGAAGAAGGGCACCGCCGCCTCGCCGGCAACAGCCTTGGCCAGCAATGTCTTGCCGGTGCCCGGTGGGCCGACCAGCAACACGCCCTTGGGAATGCGCGCCCCGAGCCGTCCATACTCCTGCGGATTCTTGAGGAAATCGACGATCTCAACCAACTCCGCCTTGGCTTCATCGACGCCAGCGACATCGGCAAAGGTCACGCCAGTGTTCTTCTCCATGAATACCTTGGCACGGCTCTTGCCGATGCTCAGGAAGCCACCCATGCCCTGCTTCTCGGCGAAGCGGCGGAACAGGAAGAACCAGACGCCGAAGAAGGCCACCGCCGGCAGAATCCAGGACAGCACATCACGCAGCCAAGTGCTTTCCACCACCCGCGCATAGGGCACGTCGTACTTGGACAGCCGCTCGGCCAGGTCGGGTTCGACACGGGTGGCCACGATAGTGGTCTTGCCCCGGCTGTCCGGCGATTTCAGGCGCCCGGTGACCGTGCGGTCCGACACCAGCACTTCGGCGACGCGACCCTCGGCCAGCGCCTTCTCGAACTCGCTGTAGGGCACCGGCTCGACGGTTTTCGCCGTCTGCCAGTAGCTCTGCAAACTCAACAACAGCAGGAGGGCAACGATCCAGTAGCCGGTATTCCATTGATTCTTTTTTTCCATGGGCCGTGTTCCTCGAAAGTCGAGTCGCCATCAGGTGAACAGACGGGCTGCGCCGTCACGCAAACGGATGGCCAGCGAGCGGGAGGGCAGTGCCGCCGCTGATGAGCAGCCCCCACGGCGTGGCCGACCGCGGATCACGCTTGTAGACGACCGCGTGACCCGCGGCCACGACCGCCACCGCGATCGAGGCCAGGGAGGCTGCCCATGCCAGGCCGATGGGATCGGACACGGCAGCCTCTCCCAACATTAAGACGCGTCGCTCGCCGACTTCTTCTTGCGAGAGCCCTTACCCGCGTCGCCATGCGGCGCCTCGGCCGCCTTCGCGGCATCCGGCTGCTCTGGCTCGGCCGGAGTCTGCGGTGACTCATGGCGTTCGAACACCACCCGTTCGGCCTTGTCGTCCCAGCGGGCGCTGGCGTGATCGCCCTTGCCGATACCGCCACCCAGCATCTCGCGCGCTAGTGCCGTCTCCAGCTCGCTGCGGATCAACCGCTTGAGCTCACGCGCGCCGAACTCGGGCTTGTAGCCTTCCTCCGCGAAGTGGTCGATCAAGGTCTGATCGAAGGTCAGCGTCACGCCCTGGCTGGCGGCGTTGCGGGCCACACGATCGAGCTGCAGGCCGACGATATGGCGGATCTCCTCCTTGCCCAGCGCATGGAAGACGATGATCTCGTCGATGCGGTTGATGAACTCGGGGCGGAAGTGTCCGCGCAGCACGTCCATCACCTCGGACTTGGTCTTCTCGTATTCCTCGCCGGCGGCGCTACGGGCCTTCAGCCGACGCTGGATGATGTCCGAGCCCAAGTTCGAGGTGGCGATGATGATGGTATTGGTGAAATCCACCACCCGGCCCTTGCCGTCGGTGAGCCGCCCGTCGTCGAACACCTGCAGCAGGATGTTGTAGACGTCGGGGTGAGCCTTCTCGATCTCGTCCAGCAGCAACACGCTGTAGGGCTTGCGACGCACCTTCTCGGTGAGCTGGCCGCCCTCGTCATAGCCCACATAACCCGGAGGCGCGCCCACCAGGCGTGCCACGGTATGGCGTTCCCCGTACTCGGACATGTCGATGCGCAGCAGCGCACCTTCATCGCCATAGATGGACTCGGCCAGCGCCTTGGCGAGCTCGGTCTTGCCCACGCCGGTCGGCCCGAGGAACAGAAAAGTCGCCACCGGCTTGCCGCCTTCGCGCAGCCCCGCGCGCGACAACCGCACGGCATCGGCCACCGCGCGCACCGCTTCGTCCTGGCCCACCAGGCGCTCGTGCAGCCGCTGTTCCAGATGCAACAGCTTCTCGCGTTCTTCCACCGTCAGCTCGTTGACCGGAATGCCGGTCAGGCGCGAGACGATCTGCGCGACATGCTCGGCCTTGACTTCGGCGCTGCCCGAGGCGCGCTCGCGCTCCCAATCTTCGATGAGCTTCTTGAGTTCGGCCTCTTTTGCCTCGATGCGCTTGCCCAGCTCGGCGGCCTTGTCGTACTGCTTGCGCGAGGCCATGTAGTCCTGCTCACGCCGCAACTGGTGCAGTTCGGACTCCAGCTCTTGTACGGCCACTGGGCGAGCCGTGGCCGACAGCTTCACGCGTGCGGCCGCCTGGTCAAGCAGGTCGATGGCCTTGTCAGGCAAAAAGCGCGCGGTGATGTAGCGGTCCGACAACTCGGCGGCGGCGATGATCGCATCCTCGGTGATGCTGACCTTGTGGTGCGCCTCGAAGGTGTCGCGCAGGCCGCGCAGGATCATCATGGTCTGCGCTACCGTCGGCTCGGGCACCATCACCGGCTGGAAACGACGCTCCAGCGCGGCGTCCTTCTCGATGTACTTCTGATACTCGTTGAGCGTGGTGGCGCCGATCAGGTTCAGCTCGCCGCGCGCCATCATCGGCTTGAACACGTTGGCCACGTCCAGCCCGCCTTCGCCGCCACCCTGGCCGGCACCGACGATGGTGTGCACTTCATCGATGAAGAGAATCATCTCGCCCTGGTGCTCGGTCACTTCCTTGAGCACCTTCTGCACGCGCTCCTCGAACTCGCCGCGATACTTGGCGCCGGCCACCATGGCGTTGATGTTGAGTTCCACCAGACGCTTGTCGCGCAGCGTCTCGGGCACTTCGCCGGCGACCATCCGCTGCGCCAGTCCTTCGACAATGGCGGTCTTGCCGACGCCGGGCTCACCGATCAACACCGGGTTGTTTTTCTTGCGCCGGGCCAGCACCTCGATGGTGGTCTCGATCTCCTGCGCACGGCCGATGACCGGATCGAGCTTGCCCTCGCGCGCCATCTTGGTGAGGTCGCGCGAATACTTGTCGAGTTCTGGCGTGTTGGTCGGCGTCTCGGCGCGGCCATCCTCGGCGCCTTTGCCGACCACCTTGCTGACCTGTTGGCGCAGCGCCTGCGGCGTCAGGCCGTAGCGGCGTAGCAGGTTGGCGGCCAGCCCTTCGCCTTCCTCGGTCAGACCGATCAGGAAATGCTCCGGACCGACATAGGAATGGCCGAGTTCATTGGAGGCCACGAAGGCGCGGCTGAGCGCATCCTTCACGCGCGGCGACACGCCGATCTCGCCCTCGAACGGCTTGTCCCCGCGCTTGGCCTCGGACTCGATCTGCCGCTTGAGGTCATCGACCTTGATTTTGAACTGACCCAGGATGGTCTTGACCACGTCGCTGTCGGCCAGCGCCAGCAGCAGATGTTCGGTATCCACCTCGGAGCGGCCAAATTCGGCAGCGTGTTTGGCGGCCTCTTGCAGCAGGGCTTCCGACTGTTCGCTGATGCGGCTGGCCAGCCCACTGCCGCGCCGGCGCGGTGCACCCGAACCTGCGGCGGCGGGTTCGCCAAACACGGCATCGACCACGTCATCGGTATCGGCGGCAAAGGGCGTCGCGTCGTCGCCGATGCGGAAGAAGTCACTGCCGAGGAAGTCCTCGAACAGGCCGCTGCGCGAGCCGAACAAGGCTTCCAGCGGCGAGACGGTGCGCTTTTGCTGGCGCACCAGTTGGCGGTAATGGTCGTCGCACAACAGCATGGTGCTGTGACGCCCGTTGAGATTGGCTTCCACCCGCACGGTGGCGGGTTGGCCGCAGACCTGGCATTGTTTTCTGGCCATGCTGATGCTCCTGAGAAGGTTGACAAGGTTGAGGCGACGAGGCATCGCGAGCCGCGACACCTCGTCTCGTACCGGGTTTTTCTTGTGACGAACGAGCCGGCGACGTCAGCTGTTGATCGGGATCGAACGTCCCTGCTTCGGCGCGCTGACCTCGCGCTTGTCGATCGTGACCGTGAGCACCCCGTTCTTGAACGATGCCTTGATCGAATCCTGATTGGCGTCGTCAGGCAGGTTCAAGGCGCGGTGAAAGCTGCCGTAGGTGCGCTCCACACGGTGGAAGCCACCTTCCTTCTTCTCCTGTTCCTGGCGCTTCTCGCCACGCACCACCAGCACGTCGTTGTCGAGGGTGATCTGGATGTCCTTTTCCTCGACACCGGGCACTTCCAGGGCAATCTTGTACTGCTTGTCGGTTTCCTGGATGTCCAGGGCCGGCTTCAGCATGCCCGACCAATCGGATGGCAGCCGCGGCATGGCCAGCGCCTGGCTCGTCAGCCTGCGTGTGCCACAGGCGCCTCGATCAAACACCGATCCTCACGTTGTAGCCGAGTGCCCGCAGCCCCTTGCTCGTCTGCATGTTCCTTGGCGGAAACTCGTCTGGGCGCGCCCAGCCGACGCTTTCCCCGAGGCTGCTCAGGCCAACGTGCGGAATTGCCCAGTCGTCGCTGCGGATCGCGTTCCAGAGTCGGGCCGAAACACTTCCGTTGCCCCAGACAGCGTAGTTCAACAGTATCCGTCCGGCCAACACACCTTCCCGACACCGCCGCCGAAGGCCATGGCCCATCAAGCGGATTTTCCATGCCCCCTCAGCGCCGTACCTACAGCAAATCTTTCAAGGCCCAGGTCATTCAGGAGTGTTCTGAACCCGGTGCCTCCATCGCAAACATCGCCTTGGGCTACAGCCTCAATGCCAACCTCGTCCACAAATGGATTCGGCTGCATACCCAGAAAACCACGGCTATCCAGCCAGCGTTCATCCCGTTGCCTTCTCAAATGCTCGGCGCGGGATCGCATGCTCAAGTGCGCTGCTGCGATCATGAGTTTGATCCAGTCGGCCCGTAATAATGGGCACGATCCGTATGCCTATCTCAAGGATGTGCTGACACGGTTGCCGACGCAGCGGGCGAGTGAGATTGCAGAGCTGCTGCCGCATAGGTGGCATCCGGCATAGTCGCGCAAGACGGTTTGCCCGCACGCTTACGTTCAACAGCTCAAGCACCGTCCGCCCTTAGCGGGATCGTTGCCGCCAGAGCCACACGCCGAACTTTTCCACCTTGTCGTCGCCGGCCTGCGGTCAGTCAGGCAAGCCCAGGTGCTCGTTTTCCTGCTTGATCGCGTGGTCTCGGATCGCGTGCACCCGGGAAACGGCATCCACGAACTGCCACCATCTCTTAGCTTGGCGGGGTCAAGCCAGCCGGGATGCCCGGACGGTTACGCTGGTCCGCGCCCAGTTGCAGCACCAAGGTCGGCCGCAGTGATGAAGCGGGTCTTGATGCCGCACTGCGCCGCCCGATAGCGCAGTGCGATGGCCAGATGCGTCTTGCCGACTCCCAAGGGGCCTATATCGCCTTGGCACGGCTCCGGGCAGTTTCGGGGAGGCTGCACGCAGTGCGCGACAAGATGTATCGCAGCCGAACTGCGGTGTATTCTGCAATCAGCCTAGGGCCGCGCGTATCCGCTGCTTCCAGTCGAACACCCGGGCATGGTTGGCCCCAGGTGAGCTTTCTTTCGGGTGATGCACAGAGTGCAAAGGCTCACAGTACTTCGCCATGGTGCCTGGCCAACGCAACGAGCCTTTCACTGTCTCCCTCAAGATCCTGTCTATGCATTTTCCTGCCTCAACACCTGCTTTGAAGCCCATGATCCGCGTTGACATGGTCTTCCGGTTGTCTGAGGTATCTATTTCTAGAAGGTAGCGTTGATCGCCGTTTTGCAGCTTGAACCTTGCCAGCAGATAGCAGCGTGATTTTTCGTGATCAATCATGTGGTAGCTGCAACGTGGAACGGGCGGCAGAGGCCTCACTTCCAGTGCTACCAGCGCAACTCCAGACTCTTGGGTGATTTGTTCAAGAATCTCTCGGAGCAGCGAGAAGCGATCTGCAAGCCGTTCATGCTCGTCCCCATCACCCTCTCCCTCACCCAATTGTTGGAATTCTCCTGACGCTATGCTGCCCTCGCTCACAGGATCAGCCACGCCGAAGAGTTGGCTTTCTCTGCTCGGGCATTGCTCGTCGTCGACCTTCTTGCCATGACCGTTGGCACGCTCCCCGTTGTAGGCGATCTTGGTGCGCAGCTGAGCATCAAACGTGACTCCCTCAACGGGCAGATGAATCAACCTCTGCTCCTTGGCAGCAGTCGGCTCTTCGTCAGCATCCACCTCCAACTCTTTCGCTCCCGATGGCACGGATACACAGCCTGTGTTCTCTCCCCTGACGGGTAACTTGAGAGCAGGGTGATGGAAAAAAATATCACCGCGATGGCTAAACCGGAGCCCCTGAAGCTTTTCGATCTCCCAGACCAGCAATTCGTTGCTTTCCGGATCAAAGGGGCCTCGCACATCCATGGTGGTACCCGCGAGGGAAGTGGGTGCCTGAAAGTCGAACTGCCACCTGGCATACGCCGACTCTTGCAGTACCCGCTCTTGCCTTTGATTGAGGCTTTGCCAGATTGACTCGAAGGATCGCCTCACATCCTGATTCAGCAGCAGCCAACTGAAATGGTCTCTGTATCCCTTGATTTTGAGAAGCTGACTTGGGGCCCCCGTCTTCGGGGGCGTATGGATATGAACAACATCGCCCTCTCTGTAGATCGTGAAGGCCATGTCCAAGCCATTCGGTGCGAAGGCTGCACGAACGATGAAGGCTGCGTGGAAGAACATTTTTCGTGTCAGCTCGAATTTCGGCAGCCAGACGGTCAGACCATCGACCTCGAACACAAAGCATCGCTGTCCAGATATCTCAGGATTTGCAGCAAGCCTTCTGGCCAGACGTGGGCACTCACCCAACTGCCTTTCCCGCCAGGTATCTATTGCAGGAAGCACCACCGTCTTCTTGAAACCACTGGGACGATAAGGAGCCCCTTCTTCGCCAAGAAACTCGCGACCAACGGCCAAGACACACGACATCTCCTGTGCGAACCGCTGCAGCTGCAGCTGACCGTTACGCTCAAAGAGAGCCGCCAACTGCCACTGGGCCGCCGGAGTCTTGGCCCTGAAAAAATTTCCAACGGCCAGCAACCTGGATCCGTTCGGGATCTGACGAAATACTGTCCTATTCAATCCATCTTCCTATCAATCGAATGAACGCAGTGGTCAGTGGTGCCACCCTGCTTTTTTCCAATCCACAACGCTTTTCCAGCTCCCAGCGCCTAGACGTTATGCCTGTCTGTACATCCTTCAGCATCGCTGCAGTCAGGCGACGGATCTGATACTCGCCGACGGACTCGGCATAGCGATCCAGGAAGGTGCAGCAAAGAGGCAATTGATCGAGACGGTGCTCGACTGATGCCCGATGGGGTAGCTGCTGCAGGAACCAGTTGCGACTCCTGCGCGGAAGGCCCAGGTCTTCTTCGCTACCTCTACCAATCCGGATCAGCAGGCGCACCAACCTTATGTCACGCGCTCGCCAGTCGATGTGGCTGTTGTTGCCCTGTCGGCGCTGCCTGACCTGGTTCGCAACCATCAGCCAGTGTCGGTCATGACGATAGAGCCAGGCGTAACATGCCCCTGCTCCGTCTTGCCTGGCTGCCTTGGCTCCACCGTGATTAGCCAGTGCTTGCAGCCAAATGGCTCGGTACTGCTGCTTTTGCTCAAACTCAGCAGGGAGCAGCTGCACTGACCGCTCGGAGGCAAGGTCGACCTGGCGAGTCTTCGCCTCGCTGATCAGCTCGCCAGCATGCTGGCCAGGGCGCAGGCTGGTCCAGACGATCAGATGCTGCAGCGCACTGAATCCCTTGCGATGCTTCCTGAACATCGCCAACAGCCAAGGTGGAGGCTCTCCGGATGTCAGCAGACCGTTCGCAGCAAGCCAATCCCTTTGATGGGATGCCAGGATCTTCTCCCAGATGACTTCAGCCCTGACCTGCCGGCCTCGCCTGGCGCCGCACTCTGTAGCCAGGTACCGGTACAGGTTGGTCCAGCGTCCGTAGCCAGGCGATTGCACCTCTTCGAGCGCCAGCAGCTGCATAGCAGCCTTGGCGAGCCTGATAGCCTCTTCGCCCACGGGACTCACACGAAGATCACGGGGCAGAAACAGTGGAGAGGCTGTATGAAACTCGTGCCGCTGCGCTCGACGGAACGGGATAGGTGAGTTCAGGAGCTGACAGCCATGCTCGGGACAGGCATCTATCCCTTGAATCTGCCAGCTACGCCGCCAGTAGGGTTCACCGTAGCGCGCAGCCATATCTTCAAAGCAGATCGGGCAGTAACGCAGCCAATCGGGCCACTTGACCAAGGCCGTCGAGGCCCCAGACAGACCAATCGTCGGCCGGTCGGGAGCAAGCATGGCCTGAAAAAGATCGGTACGGCGCTCCGGCGGAATGAAAGGGGCATAGAGCGGGAACAGCGTGTGATTCAGGATCATGCCTTCCGCATCCAAGCCCGTGTTGTTCGCCAACGCAGTCAGGTGTGTGGGCAGATCGGTGATCGCGGCAACCTTGCTGTCACCGAAAAGCATGTGCAGCAAGGTCTTGTGGCTGCCTATCCCCAGATGTACCCGGCACCGGGCAATACCGCTGTAAAGCAGTTCGTCCGGGTAGAGCCTGGGGAAGTACATGTCAGCTCGCTCTCAGCAGAGGCCGCAGATCGAGGATCAAGCCAGCCTGCTTGAATCTGTCATAGGCCTCGCTTTCAGGCCCATCGGCATAACGTCGGCGCAGATCCTCCTCGGATAGGTACCCCCACTCCGTCCGCTTAACTCTGGAAATGCCGGGCCTCTTGGGAGCGTCCTGCGCGAGGCCACTGAGATCAGGTGATGGGGTGAGGTTTTTCAGCGTCATTTTCATGAGGAAATTATAACAAAAACAAGGCGGTAAAGCACGAGGTTGGCGGTATTAAAGCGTCTCATAATGCAGTGTTTTATGGCCCTGCATCAAGGAGATATCGTAGCCATCGAGCAACCAGTTTATCTGCTCGGAAGAGAGGGAGAGTAGCTCATCGGCAGACGATGGCCACTTGAATTTCTCCTCGGCCAGCGCCTTGTAATAGAGCACAAAGCCGTTGTCCTCCCACATCAGACACTTGATCTTGTTGCGGCGGCGATTGGTAAAGGCATAGAGGGCACCGGTGAATGGGTTGTGCCCCAGTTGCTGCTCGACCAGCGCCGCCAGGCCGTGGGCCTGTTTACGAAAATCGATAGGAGCCCGATAGAGGTAGATCTGCGGCATGGTCAGTGCCGGACGCAAGTAACGAGGGCGCATTACAACTGCCTCATGATAGCGCCGAGCAAATCGATATTGCCCGGATGTAACCCGGAGAGAGTGATCCCGTTGGGTAAGGTGAGCGTCAAGCCAACTTCGGTCCCGACAGGAGCAGGCATGGCTACTCTGACAAAGCCAGGAAGAGAGTCCGAGTCTACAGGCTGTTCGAGCTTTTTACGCCAGTAAGCAAACTGGTGATAGACCAGTGCCTGGCTTTTGCAAAAGGCGTGGCCGGAGAGGCCGGAGTCAAGCCAGGCAGTGATCTGCTGCTGCCAAAAATCAGCACGTTCTTGAGTGGTCATAGTGAAAATCCAGCGAAGAGGTAATGGATTTCAAGTGTGACGAGCTGATTTTGGGAAAAAAAGATGCCGATTCAAGGGCGCTTACCCAACACAGCGAAAATCCGTGTGCTAGACTCAATGCATGGCCTTCTTCGGATCACTACCATGTCCAGGCAGTTGATAAGGGCGTTAGCTCTACTGGTTTGCAGTTTCCCCTTTTGCCAGAGTGGGGCGCTGGAGCTGGCCGTGATGCATGGCAACAAACAGAAGCGGGATAATTTTGTGGCCGTGCTACGGGATTTCCACACCGAAACCGGTATCCGGGTACAACTGCGGACCTACACAGACCGCGAGTACAAGGCCCGCTTTCCTCGCTGGCTGGAGGCGGATACCTCACCGGATCTGCTCAACTGGCAAGGCGGGGAGCGCCTGCTGGCCTATGTCCGTCAAGGCGCCTTGAGACCCATGGATGAGCTGTGGCAACAGCAGGACTGGCAAACCAGTTTCGGCAAGGCCATGCAGGCCGCCGTCTCCTGGCAGGGACACACCTACGCCCTGCCCTACAGCTACTACCACTGGGGCCTCTTCTACTCCAAAAGCACCCTGCAACGCGCCGGGCTCACCCCACCGACCACCTGGGCACAACTGCTGCAAAGCTGCCCCCTGTTACGCAACAAGGGGATAGTGCCGCTGGTGTTGGGCACAAAAGAAAGCTGGCCAGCCCTGGCCTGGTTTGACTATCTGAACCTGCGGCTCAACGGCTTGGCCTTTCACCAGCAGGTGACACGAGGAGAAGTAGATTACCGGGATCCGCGCATCCGGCAGGTATTCAGTCATTGGCAGCAACTGATCGCGGCCCGCTGCTTCAATGACAACATGATCCGGCTGGATTGGAACGACAGCATCCCCTACCTCTACTACGGCAAGGGGGCCATGACACTGATGGGCAGTTTTACCATCCCCAAGCAGCGCATTGACGACATCCAGACCCTGCCCTTTCCCACCCTGCGCGCCGATATGCCGCGCTATGAAGATGCCCCGCTGGATCTCTTCGTGCTACCGGCCCGCGCCAATCCGCGCATGATGGAGGTCAAGCTCCTGCTGGCCTATCTGGGCCGCCCCGAGGTGCAGCTCCGGCTCAATCACCAGCTCGGCACCTTCTCCCCCCACCGGCAAAGCCAGCAACAGCTCTCCGCCATTCAAGCGGCCAGCAAGCAGGTGCTGCAGGGCGCCGCCGGTTTTGCCCAATACTTCGATCGGGATGTGCCGCCGGACTTTGACCGGGCCGCCACCCCCATCATGGCCCGATTTGCCAGCCACCCCGATATAGAGCACACCCTCACCCAACTGGAGGCGCTGCGCCAGCAACACTACACCACCAGCCCAGCCCCTCTAACCACACCACCCACCGGCGTCCCCCCGCCTTGATAACCCCAGACGCCGCCCAGCGCCTGCCCAAGCCACAGCGCCAGTGAAACAGCAATAAAATACCTAATAAAATCAATATATTATATCTTATTGATTTTATTAGGTATTTTATATCTATCTGATTTTGTTGATGTTTTTTAATGAGCATCCGAGATCACCAAAGGACAGCCATGCATCCGGCAAAAACCGTTGTAGGCTGGTGCTGAGCCTGCGAAGCCCAGCGTTTACCGCGAGCAAAACACAAAGATGGCGCCAAAGGAGACTCAAGCACTGAGAGTTGGGAATTCGTTGCCTGTCTCTTTCATCACAACAGCTCCCACCGACCACGCTTGCGCGGCCCGACAAAACGTAAGCGACCGGCTTTGACCAGACCAGAGGCGGCCCGCTCTATGGTACTGGTTGCTTTATCAAGCCGAAGTGCCACCTCTTTTAGCGTCAAATCAGGCTCCGTCGACAACAGAGCCAGTACCAGCTCCGGTGTCTTGGGTTTGGGTTCTACCCGCGCTTCTACCCGCGTTTCTACCTGCGCATTTGACCATTCCAGCCTCGTCATCTGTATCTCTAGTGAGATAAGAGATTCGGTAGCACAGATAGGCCCGTTCATGGTGTCGAAACATGAACGGGTTAATAGATTGACATTATTTTCGGCAATCTCGGGGGAACTGAGTGTACGTGAGCCAGGGTTTGCGTTGCGCGTTGAAGCAGGGCAGCAGCGATTATCCCGCCACCGTCCAGTTCATTTCAGGCTTGAGTGAACGCTGATCAACCACACAATGGTATTACCTGATTTAGTGATATACCGTTTTTCTAATTGGTAACGGTCTATCTCGTCATCGATTAACTGTCGTAACAGGTATAAATCCGAGTCCAAATCGTCTGGATGAGTGGTAATCCCCCCATTTTTAGGGGCATTCAAAAGTAGAGGTCATGCGGCCTGTGCCAGACGCTGTTTCGGCGTGTAGCCACCCAGCGCCATATTGGGCCGCTCATGGTTATAAACCCACAGCCAGTTCGTGGCAAACTCCTGTAGTTCATTCAGTGACTCAAACAGGTAATGGCCCAGCCAGTCGTAGCGCACCGTGCGGTTAAACCGTTCGATGTAGGCATTCTGCTGCGGATTTCCTGGCTGGATATAGCCTAGGGTTATCCCCTCCTGTTTCGCCCATCGCGGCGCTGTTTCCCAAATCAACCATCAAGCCACAACTGCCCCAGCCCCAAGTGACCGTTACACTCGGGGCTTTCTGACAGGCAGACCAAGGGTATTCAGTTTGTTTATGGCACTGACATACGCCATGACTTCTCCCACTTGGCCATTGTAGTTACGCAGACTGATTCTCCCCGCCAGCAACTGCTTGAACCGATACATCGCCGTTTCCGCCAGCGAGCGACGGTGATACCCCGATATCTTCTTCCAGTGCGCCAGCCCTTCCTTGCGCATCACCAGCACAGCCTCATTTCTTGGATGTCCTTTTTCCCATAGCCCAGCGTTCTTGCGAGGCGGGATACAGGCTGTCGCCCCTTTGCGCGAGATTAGCTGATGGCTGGCTTTGCTGTCATAGGCGCCATCCGCATAAACACGTCCCAGCTTGCGCCGCAGTGGGTTGAGCAAGGTCGGCAACACCTCGGCATCATGGACATTTTCCAGCGAGACTTCCGCCGCCACGATATCGTGGGTCACCGGGTCTACCGCCAGATGCAACTTGCGCCACACTCGCCGCTTCTCGGCGCCGTGTTTTCTGACCTTCCACTCGCCTTCACCAAATACCTTCAGGCCCGTCGAATCGATAACCAAGTCAGTGATGCGCCCCTTAGAGGGCTGTCGATAAGCCACCGCCACCGTGCGTGCTCGCTTGCTGACACAGCTGTAATCGGGGGCACAAAGCGGTACGTTCATCAACTCGAACAGGGAGTCGAGTAGTCCCTGGGTGGCCCGCAGAGTGAGGTTGAAAATCCCCTTGAGCATCAGGAAGGTGCAGATGGTCTGGTCAGTGTATAGTTGGCTGCGGCCCCGCCGCCCATGATGGCCGTGGTGAAACCAGTTGTTCATGGCCTCGGCATCAACCCAGAAGGTGAGTGAACCACGGTTAATCAAAGATTTGTTGTATGTAGGCCAGTTGGTGATGGGGTGAAGCGACGTGCTCATGATGCAGACTTGAAGGAGATGGTGGTGATCAGATCACCAAGTCCTCAGTTAGTTCCATTCAAGCTGCATCGATTTGGGCAACAACGCCGCCCATCGCTTGAGCTCTTCGCTGATGTATTCCGGGCCATTGTCACATCGGATAATGGCGGGCTTACCTCGCCACGTGATCACCTGCTCCAGCGCCCGTTTGACTCGTGAGGCGGGTAAGGAGAAATCCACCTCGATGCACAGCGCTTCACGATTGAAGTCATCGATCACATTAAACAGCCGCACCGAGCGGCCATCGCTGAGCTGGTCATGCATAAAGTCCATCGACCAGCACTGATTAGGCTGGTCGGGAACCGCCAACGGCTCTGGCTTAGCCCGAACCAACCGTTTCCTGGGTTTTATCCGCAGATTGAGCTCCAGCGCCCGATAGATCCGGTATACCCGTTTGTGATTCCAGCCAAAGCCTTGGACGTTGCGCAGGTACAAAAAGCATAACCCGAAGCCCCAGTTGCGCTGGCTGGCCGTGATACGTAGCAGCCAATCGGCAATTTCCTGGTTTTCATCGACCAGCACGGACTGATAGCGATAGCAGCTTTCACTGACCTTGAAGATCCGGCAAGCCAGACGGATGGATATGGCGTAGTGAGTCACGGCTTTGGTCGCCATCTCCCGGCGGGCAGATGGCGTTACCACTTTTTTGCCATGGCCTCGGTGATGATCTCTGCCTTGAGGCGCTCCTCGGCGTACATCTTCTTGAGGCGGCGGTTTTCGTCCTCCAGCTCCTTGAGTCGAGCCATGAGGGAGGCATCCATCCCCCCGAATTTGGAACGCCACTTGTAGAAGGTGGTCGTGCTGATGCCATGCTCGCGGCAGAGCTCCGGGACGGGAGCTCCAGCCTCAGCTTGTTTGAGGATGGCGATGATCTGGGTATCGCTAAAGCGTGATGTTTTCATGTAGAACCTCCTGCGTTCAAGATACGAGAAAATTCTACTTATGAGCACCCCAGTTTTTCGGGGGGATTACCGTAGCGGGCTGGTGCTTTGTAGTGGCCCAGCTCACGACGCCACTACGAGCACCTGACTGTTTATCCGTCATTCCACCCGACCAAAACGATCAGGGTCGGCTGGCACATAATCGTCCTCAAACATATTCTGCGAGCGATGGCTTTGACGCAAAGACGCGAGCGTCTCAAAGAAACAATCTTCACAGAGATGCACTTCGTATCTCTCGCCATCGTGCCGTACCGAGCCATACCCCCAGTGGGCTGACAATGTGCCGTATTCCTGTGCCATTGTCTTTGTCGTGCTGTCACCACACACATCACAGATAACATCTACGACCTGCTCCGTCGGAACTATCGCTTTTACCAACATATTGCCTCCCGCATTATCTCAACACGCAACCTGTTTACCCCCGGCAAGAGCCCCATCGGACGTTGTGGGTGATGCCATCTTGCCAGCTCTTCTTTAAAACCGGTTTAAGCCCACGACCACGCCATCAATCCAGCCGCTTGTAAATCCGCGTATCGCTGGTCGATTTCCGAAACCAGTAAAAATCGGGCAATCCTGCAAACACCCTGCGCCAGTTGAATACTTCGGCCGATAATCGATCCGCCATCTTGACGATAGTCTCCGGCATATACTGGATAAGCGGCTTGCCAATCGATGCGGACAAGCAGGCCGACAGGGCTTCAAATGCCCGGGGATCCTGGCTCATCAGACTTTGCAGGTGTGGCTCCAACTTCATGAAGTTCAGGGCTTCATGCTGGGAGCAGATCCCCTCTCCGGCTTCCACGTTGTAGTAGAGGTAGAGTTTGCCCACATCGTGCAGCAATCCCCCTAGGAAGGCGACGTCGGCGGTGCGTCCATCAAGCCGGTATTGACGACACAACATCCTGGCTGTCATCGCCACTTCTACACTGTGCTCCAGCAAGCCACCCACATGGTCATGATGATGGTGATGGCTCGCCCTGCCTCGATAAAACCCGGTGATAAAACGCCGGTCACGTAGGATCCCGAGGGAAAAGCGCCGTAACCCGCCGGGCGGTAACATGGCATAGAAGCGCCACAGTGCCTGGATCATCTGGCCATGCGACTCATTGAGGGCCAAACCAAGGTGAAACTCCCACAGTTGACGCCCCTCGTCCCCTGTGATGCCTTCCAGAGCGCGACAACTGCGCAATGTGACAGACTGCTGCTCCATCCCCAGCATTGCCAGTACCAGCTGCCCCGACGGCGCAATAGTTGCCATGCATTTATCTGAGACCGAGACTCGATGGACGGCCTTTGGCGATAACAATTCCCAACACTCATACTCGCCCTCGCTATCCGCCAGTCTGGTTGCCCACATCAGTTCGCCGCAATCCGCATATTCAGTGACGTGTACCATGACCCGCCTCCCCATCGTGTGAATCCCACCTTTCCGCCAGCGCCTTCGAGGCAAGCCGCTGCTGCTCGAATCCCGCCAACATCTGCTCAAAGGCATGCCCATCCCGACCCGACAGATCAGGCACGTAACGGGAATAGACCCGGAATAACATCTGAGTGCTGTTATGGCCCAGTTGCTTTGCTATCCACTCAGGGCTCTCACCTGCCGCGAGCCAGAGCGTGGCGGCGGTATGCCTTGTCTGATAGGGCTTGCGCTTCTCCAGCTTTAACAACGACAGCAATGGGTACCACACCCGATTGGCCACATTGCGATCCTCGAACGGGCTGCCGTGCTTCGTGCAGAAAACAAACCCATCTGGTGAGACCTTGCCATCGTAGCGGTCGCGTTGAGTGAGAAATGCCTGATAAACCTGCTCACTCATCTGCACCGCGCGATAGGAGCCATCGGTTTTCGTCGGGATCAGTTCATTGCGGACCCATGCCTGATACACCAGGATCTGCCGGCGCTCGAAATCGATGTGGCGCCAGGTTAAACCGTGGATCTCGCTCGAACGTAGCCCGGTAAAAAACCGGATGGTGTAATAAGGGCGAAAGTCAGCCCTCACCACTGCCAGCAGTCGACCAATCTCTTCAAGACTGAAGGGCATGATGTTGCTACGGGGGATCTTGAGTGCTCGGATATTGCGCCAGGGCGAGTCAAAACCGAACCGATCTGCCGCATCTGCCAACATCATGCGAAGCGGCGTCATGATGTGGTTGACCCGTGAGGCTGAGATCGGCTTGCCACCTCTCCCGGGCAAACGAGCGATCATTGTCCTGAATGCCAAGATCGCAGACTTATCGATCACGCTCAGCGGCTGATTGCCAAAGTGCGGCAGCAGATGGCAATCAAGAATGTCGCGGATGGTCTCCTGCTGGGAGGTTCGCCACTCGGCCGATTTTTCCTGGTACCACTGCTCAGCAAAATCAGACAACAGAGGGCACCCAGCCCGCAACACGGCTTCCCGCTCGGCCAGTTTGGTGAAGTAGCCACAACGCGGGCTGTTTGGGAAGGTTTTGCAAAAATCAAACTGCCCGAGGGTGATTTGTGCCTCCAACCGTTCACAATACTGCTTCAGTTTGTGGCGATTTTGGCTTGTATCGGGTAACCCAGTGCGCTCACGACAGCGCTTCCCCTTGAAGCAAAAATCGAGGTAAAGCAATTGGTTAAGGCTATATACTGTTGCCATAAGAATCCACCTCCCCTAGCCCTGAAACGACTCGAACATTGCGCTGTGCTTGAGCATTTCCTCTTCGATAGGCTCCCAGAGAAACAACAACTTACGACCGCCAAACGGGCGAATATAGTGCAGCCCTTCGAGCAGGACAGAGTCTTTCAGCTGATTGCGGATAGTACGTGGATCGAACTTGATGCGAGCAGAGAGCTCTTCTGTTGTCAGGTAGGTGTATGCCATAATCATTCTCCAAACGCTGATTTATCTAACTTGGAGATTAAATTGATCTCCTGCAGAACAATCTAGACACAAGAAAACACAATTGCAAGCCATTTTAATCTTCAGGAGATTATTTTGGTTACGGAGAGAGCATGATTAAGTGTCATTTATCCAAGATCATGGGTGAGAAACGGCTAAAAATTGCCGATGTTGCCAGAGAGACAGGACTCAACAGAGGCACAATTACGCGCATGTACAACGAAACTGCGACTAGAATAGAACTTGATGCTATTGAAACATTATGCCGTTATCTCAATGTAAAGATTGAAGATCTGTATGAGTTCGTTGATTAACGATAGCTATCTTTACCAACTGAGAGCTAGGACGCAGACAAAGCGTCAAGTCCTCAACCCGCTTTCGTCGAACACACTTGGCAGTGCAAAAGTGAAGAGCCACGAGCTACCTCAAACGAAACGCATTATGAGGGCAAGAAATGAGCCGAAGTCGACGAAAGACCCCCATGTTTGGCTACACAACAGCGACGTCTGAAGCTGAAGACAAGCGGATTTGGCACAAACGCTGGCGCGCTCAGTTGCGTGGCCAGCTATCACACGACGCAACGACGGATGACTTTTTGCCAATACTCCAATGCGCCGTTTCGAGCCCTTGGAACATGGATAAGGATGGGAAAAGCTGGTTCAGCCCTCGACAGCAGCGCCGGCAAGCAGAGCAATTCCTGCCCCTTCAGGGCCTATCCACATCAGATGCGCAGCGCGCAGTGGTCAGGCAGCTGGCAAAATGGCGAAGCAAATAGATTTTATTCTATTTCAGCATGTTGCACGTTCAATCTGTAAGCTCACGCGCGGTTTGACGTGCAAAGTCGGCTTTCTTCTTGTTACCTAGCGATACCAGCTCTTGGATGCTCATTACTTTCAGCGCCACGACATAGGCGACTGTCCGTAGCAACGGAGTGCTGTAGCGCGCCATTGGTTTTACCGTGTCAGCATTTTGCTGCCGCTCAGTAGAACGCTGACAGATACCCGCCTCGTCAGGATGAATTATTCGCAGTAGTGCCCGGTTAGCCCCACTTTTTTCAATGAATTCACTCTTCACGCGATAGCGTGAGATGACCTCCCGCCATGGGGCTTTTTCACTCCGTTTGGCGCCACATCGTACCTCGATCGCAATCCGTGTCGCTGGCAGCAGTAATACCGTCACACTCAGGAAGGCTTGCAACATCTGTGGATCCGTGAAGGGGATCCCAGTGTTGCGAGTATTGCTTCGGACTAGCAGATAGCCAATCCATTCGATGAAAGCCGCTCGTTGCTCGCGATAGACCTGGCGAGCCAGTTTAACCACTTTACGGAGTTCGATTTGCTCCTTATGACTGCGCAAGGCTCCAGGAAGCAAATTCAGATGATGTGACGTTGAGTAGAGCAATCGCTGTGCTCCCCGCTGAGTCTTAAATGCTTTAAGTAAATGAATTTTTTCAACTAACTCATCGACCATAGCGGGTGTGAGTTGATAACGATTGAGTTGATCGGTGATATCTTCATGTCGTGCGAACCGTGCGATCAGCTCCAGAGCGGCATCAAAATCCAGCTTGTGTTTAACCAAGGGAGGGTAAGGTGCACACTCCATCAGGACCCAGGAGACCTGTTGAAGATAAGGCGAAAGCGACTGGAGCAGGGCCTCCCGGCAGCGCTGCCATGTCAAGGGCCCCTCCAACCAGTCGTTCTGTGTGAGCTTTGCACGAGACAGCCCGGTGAAGTGGTGTCGCAGTGACAAAGACCAGTCGTACTTAGCCTGCAACAGACACGCTGCATTGACCCAGTGGGTAAAATGCAAATATGAGTGCAACGTCGTCTCCGGGCTCTGATGGCCAGCAAACTGGGCCAGCGCCCAATAATCCCCCTGAGTGGATGAGTGTGTGATGGTCTGGTAGATAGAGGTACACTGTGCGGCCGACCAAGGCAGGAAATGTGCCCACCCTGGCAAACTGTGCAGTGCCAGAGCTTCGTGATGTAACAGCAGTTGCAGGCGGCTCAATGCCGTATGCCGCAGATGATGGAATGTATAGTATTTCCCACCAACCTGCCGAAGGATACTGGTTAACGGCCCCCTGATCTCTTCATCCGACATCGGTATCAACCAACCGCTCTGTGAGGGAAACGCCAGCGCGTTCGCGTTTTTCGCCTTTCGCGGCCATAACCCAGACAAGTACGCATCCAATCGAGTACGCTCTTCCGGGGTCAGCAAGACCCCCAGGGGGATCTTGCGGGTGGCACTGTCACTCTTGCCATCATCAAGCCGGGTATCGCGGATATATAGCCAGCACTCTGGACTGCGTTCGATATCTTTTAACCTGAGCTTTTGGATCTCGCTCAAGCGCAGTCCAGCACGATAAGCCACGATGTATAACGCGCTCAGACACTCTCGGTAACTCGATGAGGTGTGCGTCATCCGCTCCATTCCACGCAGCAACTGTCGAAAGAGAGGTTCACTGAGATAGGTGGCACGCACATGGGGCCTCTGGCGCTCGCGCGGGACCAGCTCCTCCGGCAATGGGGCCAAGTGGTAACTCGCCACCGCATAGCTGTGCAGGCTGGTCAAGCGTGCAGCCATGTAGCTGACAGCATTCTTTTGGCTAACGGGCGCCTCGGAAGAGGAACTTTCCGGCTCTGCGGAGGAGGATCTTTCCAGGTCCGTCCGTTCAACCGCACCAGAGAGCGCCGGGTCGACGACCAGATTTGAAGTCCCCCCATACTCTTCCAGCAATGCTCGATAACAGCTCAGAAAACGATCGCCATCCCATAAGCCGAGATCATGATCAAAGCACCGAACAAGCCATTGCTGACCACCGCGACTAAGGTAACTGCGCAGCGTCGAAGGCTTGTTTTTGTTCTTTGCGATGCATTGATGTAGCCACCCAACCAGGATCTGCTCTGACTTGCTGAGGGTCTGCTCATTGCGCAACCGGTTCAGTCCTGCGAGGCAGCTTGCCTTCGTCTGCTTGCGAGTCGCGCTCTCCTTTTCCGCCAACACCGTTCGCAACCGAGCCAGTAAGGATGAATAAGGGTGGTCTTCGCCATGGTAGCGCCAACGCTTGGAACTGCCTGCCGTCAGGTTATCGACTAATCCGGTACTCGCCTCCTGCGCCAAACACACCACTTGGTGACCATCCGCAACCGTCGGATGATGCAGTGAAAGCCAGTTTTCATGAGGCAGCGGTACACTGTGTAACGCCCCAGATGCCACATGAGTCAGGATCTGTGGCCAGCGGACCCCGGCTTGCCCACCGGTTACCAGACTCGCCCCTTGGCAAAACTCTTTGATCCCGCGCAGGGGTGCAGTCAGATGTCTCTGGGCCCATAAGCTGAATGTGTCGAGCTCAACGGCAAGCTCAAACGTTTTGCCGCGCCGACGATACCAGCGCTGTACCAACCCCAGAGTCGGCAGGCTTAGGAAAATCTGGAGCTCGGTAACCCCCTTCCCTGCTCTATCGTGCGCATTGGTGGCCAACGCCTTGCTCTCTAACGTCAAAGGCAACCAAACAACTGAGCCATTCGTGCATAATCTTCGCCGCTCAGCGATGGCCAGAATCAGTGCGTGCAAAATCGCCGTCTGGTGTACACCGCAGTAAAACACCGCGCTATGAAGAATGTCGGCCAGTAAATCTTCAGCTTCGATCAGGCTAGTGTCGCGGGCCTCGATCTGTCTATGCCAGTTCAGCAGCGCTTGACTACAGCGCTGCGCTTTGTCAAACCACTTTTCAGTGTAAGGTAGCGGGCGCCGAAGCACCGTCAGGGGGATTGTCGGCAACGGCAACTGCCAATACCCGCTGGTATTGCCCTGCTGCAGGCAAAGCAGGATGGCTCGCAGCCCAGCCTTGAATTCAGACTGTCGCCTATACTTGCCCGTCAACGTGCTCATCGCCAATGGCCACAGATACTCAAACCCTCGGACATCGGCTGGCTCCTTGAATAGGCCGGGCAAATGTTGCAACAGCGCATCCAGTGCTCGACGCTCTATTTGCACCTGAGCACGTTTGAGACGATCCCGACGCATAGCCCGACCAGACCGAAGAACGTTCGCTGCACGCTCATCTTCCTTTCGAAGCTGTTCACGCCAATCGATCAGTGGATTGTCCATTCGCCCATCACCTTCAACCCGAGGGTTTGATGCCATTTGTCCAGCACGTCCGTCAGGGTAAATAGATCGCTCAACGCCGCACTACTGTACTGGTTTGTGAACTCTGTCCCCATCTCCTCATGACCAAGCAGCGCATCGATAAACTCGGTGGCCACGCCTTGCTCCAGCAGGTGGCTGCGCACCGAATGGCGATGCCAGTTTGGCGCCAGGGGCAACAGATTTTCGAACTGCCTCATCATCGAATTTGGGGTGACGATTTCTGTGCCTTCCAGGCTGCCATCTTTGGCCTCGACCGCCCAGAACAGGAGCGCTCCAGCTCCACTCAATGCTTGCTCCGCCGCCGACACTAACGGCGCCAGCAGCGGCTCACGCTGACATGCCAAATATGTCAAATAGCGCTCCCAGGCTTGCAGTTGCTGCACTGCCAACGCTGACAATGGCACCAACCTGGCCGAGCTCACAGATCGTCCCTCTTTGTCTGTCAGCCGGATAAAGCGACTGATGAGGCAGTAATCACCACGCCTGCCGTACATCTCCGTCACGGGCCTGGCGGCAGTAGAAAGATGGAGGATCAACAAACTGTGGCGCACGAGGAGGTTATGATATTGCGTCAGCGTTGGATGCTGCTGCCGTGACCCACTGAGTCGTGCACAGAGGTACTGCTGATAATTTCCTAGGAGTCGAGCAAGCTCGCCAACGCTAGGATAGAGGCGTGATCCGACAGCTCCTTGTTCTAATTCCGGTGCCAGCACCACCGCGGTCATCCCCATGGAGGCCAAATAACGGCGCCAGATCTGCAACACGTCTTTACGTGGCACATGACTGTAGGCCATAGGGGAACATTGCTGAGCCGCCTTGCCACGCAGGATACCGGCAATGGCGCTATCAATCCCCTCTCTTTGCAACCAAGCACGCTGGTAGTTTTGCAGCTGTCGCATGGTCAAGGCCGTGCCAGCTCGCTCATTTGCTCGCGCTAAACAATCCACCTGCGCGCTACTACTCAATGTCCTCCAACCGTGTCCAACCAATAAATGAGTGGCCCATTTTGGCAAAGGTAGCTGCAAGAATAAGTCGCTCTTTGGCAAAAAAGAGTGCAATTTCCTATGCACTCGGCTGTGGGCAACCTCTACATAGCGTTGTAGATACGCCCCATGAGGAAGCCGCCAAATACCACTGGCATTCTTTGAGGGTCCGTCGTCATCGGCAAATCGAGAGCCAGGAGCAGGCAATTTAATCTCAGTACTCGGCCAGACCGGCAGCTTGTGCAAGTCCTCGCTACTCGTGCCCATCACCAGTTGCAGCAGGATCGACAGCGCCGGCAACGCCGTTTCATCGACCGCCTGAGGCATCAAGGCATCGACGAGGCGTGTGATCTGTGACGCTGTGGCAATCCAAAGGTTGGCCGGCAACTGCAGATGACGCATCGACATGGAGAGCGCTACCGAGGCGCTTTGCAAAACCCTCGCCTGAATATCCATCAACCCCTGTGGCTGAGAGGACACCAGCAGCATCTGCTGCTCAGGGAGGGTTCCTCGCTCCTCTTCACCCTCCCACTCGGTCAGTTTGACTTTGCCGCGCTGCAGCAGAACCTCCCGTAGCAACAGGATTTGGGTCTGCTCGTCGAGCTGCTCTTGATAACGCGCCTCCAGTTGGAACCGCTGGCGTTCGCCGGTTGACCGGGTACCCGTTTTGATCTCTTTGGCTCGCGCCTTATAGAGTCGGCTCAGTAGGGCCTCCAAGGCCCCTGTATTGACGCTCACCTGCTTGTTATTGGCATATTGCTCTCTCTGGATCTTGATGGCTTGCAATAGCGTCAGTATCGGCTGCGTAAAATCGACCTCAGACAGGGCCTTAATCATCACCTCACGTTGATTGTTCGCCATCAGCCTGACGTTGCGCAGCG
The DNA here is from genome assembly GCF_051948815.1 of Aeromonas sp. Lyrl_2. Classification (NCBI taxonomy): domain Bacteria; kingdom Pseudomonadati; phylum Pseudomonadota; class Gammaproteobacteria; order Aeromonadales; family Aeromonadaceae; genus Aeromonas; species Aeromonas sp. Lyrl_2. The sequence continues at coordinate 31,642 of NZ_JAYJLJ010000014.1, read as the reverse complement.
CCTCTTCGACCGTTTGGTCCCGCTCGGCAATACCCTGAGAAAAATTGATATGTGATAACGCCAAGACGGCCAGGATCGTCACGGACTTGAGCTGAGCAAATAGCTCACCGTTGAGGCTATGGCCACTACGCAATTCCGCCAAGATGGCGTCAACGAGATAGAATTGGCTGAGTCTCCGATCTTTACTCAACCGCTCACGCATTTGCATGGCAGAGAGTGGCGATGGGGGCAGCATCTCTTTGGATGAGACAGAATCGATCCACTGCAGCTCGGCGGCCAACAACGCGGTCAGTGTTGGATCCAATCCCAGGATCCCCTGACAGCAGGCTTGCAACGATTCAAGGATTTGCCGGTGCCACTCGGCCAACGCCTCCGGAAACACCAGCTGTCGGGTAAGGGAACGGGCGGGTTCAGCGTCAAGACCCTCCACTGCCTGCTCCTGCGAAAGGTCATCACTCATCGGCTAACCTCTGCAAGAAGAAGTTAGGTTCGGGCACCGATACCATCCCGTTCTTTTTGTCTTTTTGCCGGGACTTGCTCAGCGCCTCCTGAGCATGCGCCAGCTGTTCCCGGGACAACCCGCACACCTTGGCCCAATAGTCTTGAGACAACCGCTTCTTCTGAAACCAGTTAAGACGCTGCTCGTCTGTCAGAACGCGATTGAAAATTCGTCGGCTGCATTCGATGAGACGGGGCTCCCCTAACAGCGTCATCAACCTCAGCCACTCCCCGGCCAGATGCTGCTCGACCTCACCATCATTCAGCCCGCAGGGGATCAATCGTTGCCCAGGCGGCGGTTTGATTGGCGACGGCCAAGACAATACTGGCAACAATGGCCCTACGATCATAAGCGCACTGCCCACATCATCGCCTGACGACAAGGGACGATAGAGAATAATGGCTGACTCCCAGAGCGTATGGAATTGATCGGCAATCGGCAGCCCAGTCTTGAAGCCCAACTCCAACCACGCCTCACGAAACGCGACTAACGCCGGATGGATCTGATAGTTCCCTGACTCCTTCGTCCTCATGTAAACCCCGTGTATCACCCGTTACTAACACATTACATAAAAATGTATTTTGTTTTCAAACAGTTCCTTAGCGATAAACCGATTCAGCCACACACCGAACCTCTGAACCTGCGCATGGCAGGCCTACCGCAGGCAGGTACTGTGAATGAAGTCAGGAATGGAGATGCAATTCACCAAGTGGGTAATCGTCGAGGGAGCGGGATCATTTAGCCGATATGCAAGGGGGAATGTGACTGACTCGGGTGACGTCAATTGAACAATACTTGGCTTTCTCCTGCACATGCTGGACACCGCTGTCGAGCGGTAACGCCTTCAGCGAGATAGGTCGCCATCAAACGACGACGCCATGCTCAATCTGACCGATGAGATCGATAACTGCCTGAGCTCCGACTGCGGTCGTCAGGAAAGTAGCAGGAGGGTTTCCTCCCAGCGCCCGGGCAGGTTTGTTCAACCACTCAAGCGCCTTCCCCCTGTCCCCCTCGAACAGCGACTCCGCAGCCTCCATCACACTAACGAATGAATAGATACGGGCACTCTGAGCGCGGGACAGCAGGGCCGCCGCAGTGCGCTTGCGTGTCACCGTCGAGCGGTCAATGCCAACCAGCTGACAGACTATCTTGACGTCGCAGCCCAGCAACGCAGCCAGTTCATTGACGATGGAGGGAGCCATTCCAGCCACAATGAGATGATGCGCCCCCACAAGCTCCTGGGGCAAGGCCAGCGAGGCCATCAGCCCCTTCGGTTGGCGGATCTGGCGAACAGAACGATAAGCAGCGTAGGACATGGCGAGGCGGCTCCCTGTATCATTGCGCCTTTAAACTAGCCCATCTAAACCATACCATCAACGATGCAGGACTCTTTCAAACCCCAAACGTTAACCTATGAAGCCACCGCAAAACTGCGCCAAACTTGCCACTAAAACTGGCGCAGTTTAGTTAACTGCGCCAAAATGGCGCCATATATATGAAAAACGCGCCAACAAACACGATGTCAGCGACCACAGACCTACTAGAGACTATCAGGGGATCCGAAAGCGGATTGACGCTGGCTGAACTGCTGGGCCGCCACCCGAGCATTGCCAGACGCACCGCACAGCGCCTGATAGCCAAGCTGATTGAAAGCGGCCACATCACAGCCCAAGGCGAAGGACGGGCTCGCCGCTATCATGCTGACTCCGAGAGCCATACCGAGCCCCGGATAGCCAAGGTGGACAGTTTCCCCGCGTTCATCCCACTCTCTGCCGACAGCCTGGATATCCTTGCCTATATCGACCAGCCCCTCCCAGCCCGCAAGCCCGTGGGCTATCAGCATGATTTCTTGCAGGCATATCATCCCAACGAAACCTGTTACCTGTCCGAATCACTGCGCCGTCAGTTGCACAACATGGGCAAGACCACAGACATCGATGAGCCTGCCGGCACATACAGTCGAGCGATCCTGAACCGTTTGTTGATCGACTTATCATGGGCATCGAGCCACCTGGAAGGTAATACCTATAGCAGGCTAGACACCCGTGAACTTATCGAGCACGGCAAGGCCGCGCGGGGTAAGGGAGCCATCGAAACGCAGATGATCCTGAACCATAAAACCGCGATCGAGTTACTGGTCGAAAACATCGACAGTGCCGAATTTAACCGCTACACCCTGATGAACTTGCACAGCGCCCTGGCGGAAAACTTGCTACCCAACCCTGCCGATGAGGGGCGCATTCGCCAACATGCTGTCGACATCAGTAAAAGTATCTATCGCCCGTTATCCACGGCACAACAAATCGAAGAGGTGCTGGACGAGGTGCTGAGCAAAGCCAATCAGATCCACGATCCGTTTGAACAATCGTTTTTCATGATGGTGCACTTGCCCTACCTACAACCTTTTGCCGACATCAATAAACGCACTTCCCGCCTGGCCGCGAATCTCCCCCTGTTTCGTGGCAACCTCTGCCCGCTCACCTTCCTCGATGTACCAGAACAGGCCTACAGCCGCGCCACCCTCGGTGTGTACGAAATGGCCCGCATCGAACTGCTACGCGACCTGTACGTGTGGGCTTATGAACGTTCAACCCAAGAATATCTTGCCATCAAGCGGGATCTCGCCGAACCTGACCCACTTCGCCTAGCATGGCGGGATCTTATCAAACAGACTGTCCGTGGGGTCGTCACGTCGATCCAACTTGATCCACTCAGCACCATTGAACAAGCGGTGTCAGAGAACGTCCCGCAGCAAGAGCGATCGGCCGTACAGGCACTGATTGTTGAAGAGTTGCGAAGGCTGCATGAAGGTGTTCTGGCACGCTATGGTTTACGGCCCTCGGAGTTTATCGCGTGGAAAGCGCAACATGGGCGCTGATTGATACTGTGACAATCGTCGAGTTGAGTATCTATTAAGGTATTCCATAGTGCGGTGCTCTATGCCGAGGACATCATCATGAGTTACCAAAGCCTGGCAGCCACCACTGCCAATATCACAGAGCTCAGACGCAATCCAATGGGGACCATCAAAGAGGGAAAAGGCGATGCCGTCGCCATCCTCTATCGTAACGAGCCAGCATTCTATTGTGTGCCGCCTGAGCTCTACGCCTACTATCTGGAACTGGCCGAAGATGCCGAGCTGAACCGTATTGTCGATGAGCGAGTCAAACGGTCGGAGTTCGTCAGCGTCAACCTGGAGGACCTATGATTTAGAATCCCATCCTTGCCATCACTACCCTCAGCTCTTGCAAGTCAACGTTGATCAAGCGCGGGCTGGAGATCAACGCTACGATGCCCCTTATTGTCATCGCAGCATTAATCGCGTCATGGCCCTCCTCCCCTCATTGTGTGAGCGAACTGGCAGCGCCTGCTGATCTGGGCCCCGGTGTAGTAATAAAGGGGAATTCACTTGGGCGCTTCCGATGGAGACGAACCACTGAAAAGCAAAGGCCGTCAGGCGGCATTCCTGTCTGACTCATCCATCCGGGGTTTTCAGCGTCCAATTTTGACCACCCTGGAGTGTGTGCAACCATCCGATTTTTGGATCGAAGATCCATCAGCAGCTTGTTGTCGTGCTCGGACTTCATGCGGTAGGCTGCGCCCGGCGGCAAGACGTTAGCCTAGTGGTTCATGTCGATGATGACGCAGGGATGGCCGCCACCCGCCGGTTAAACTCGGCAAACTCTTCAGCATTATCTTCCCAACGCTCAATGCTGGCCGCCAGCAGGTCTAACAGCTGGACGTTGTTATCGTAGTCATCCACCAGCTCATCTATCAGTGCCAGCGCACTTTCGTAGTCATGCTGGTTGTCGATATGGGTGAAGTAGGGCAGCTCGGCCAAGGCCTCTCGGAGCTGTACCAGAATGGGTTTCAACATGTCAGAGTTACCTTGTTGGTTGCGCCCCCCCGTTTTCGATAACACTGGGGACCTGTCCAGTTTAGATCTTCAATGGAGGTGGCTGCTTGGTATGACACCATCACTGCATTTGCAAATTTTCCCGAGAAACCTCGGCTAGATTGGCAAAATTTCGTGCTCATCAATTCAAGAAGGTATTTAAAGAAGCGAACGCGGGTGCGAACTTGTGAGCTCCCGTGAAGCGATCGCAACAATCATGGACTCACTCACTGACAGAGACGATCAACCGACGCACCATCGCCGCCTTGGCTTTTGTTGCGCCAACCCCAGTGCACTCCTGCTGAAACTCGTTACACCTTGTTTTAATGGCCCCTTGAATCGAAAGTGCGACACCCATACCTGAGGATCAAGGTTAAATACCGCCTTTAGCGTGTGAAAAACATTTACCGCCTAAAGCAGGTAAATATTGATATACCTGCCACAGCGTGTAAATTAAAAGAAATTACGCTACCAGGTAAGTCAAATCATGAAAGTAACCAGCGCCAAGCAACTTAGTGCCTGTCTCAAGGATGCCAGGCTTTCGCAAAAGCTCTCCCAAGGCAAAGTGGCCGGCAAGGTGGGGATCAGGCAGGACACGGTGTCCAGCTTCGAGCTCAATCCCGAGTCAACCAAGCTGGAGACCTTGTTCAAGATCCTCGCCGCACTGGAACTCTCCCTCGATATCAGGCCCCGCACCGATCCTGCGGAAAACGCCACGCCTGGCTGGAAGGAGGAGTGGTAATGGCCAGCCTGACGGTCTACATGAACGGATACCGGGTAGGTACCTTTACCAAGGCGACCAATGGTGCTCACCAATTTCAGTACGATGAATCGTGGGTGAAGTTGCCAGGCAGCCGCCCCATCTCGCTCTCCATGCCATTACGCCAGCAGCGCTACCAGGGCGATGAGGCCTATAACTTCTTCGATAATCTGCTGCCAGATAACCCGGAAGTAAGAAACCGGGTGGTGGCGCGCTATCAAGCCGATTCCACCCAACCCTTTGATCTGCTCAGTTGTATTGGCCAGGACAGCGTGGGGGCATTGCAACTGGTGGCTCAGGGCAGACCTGTGCCAGACGTTAAGCGCATTGAGTGCAAGCCGCTCTCTGACGCCGAACTGGAGCAGATCATGACCAGCTACCAGCAAGGGATCCCGCTTGGTATGGTGAGGGAAGAGGACGATTTTCGGATATCCATCGCCGGGGCTCAGGAAAAGACCGCGTTACTCTACCTCGACAACCGTTGGTGCTTACCGCATGCAGCGACCCCAACCACCCACATTATCAAGCTGCCCATTGGCAAGATCGAAAGCCACTCCTACTCGATAGACCTCTCCCAGAGCGTAGAAAACGAATATCTCTGCACCCTGATCGCCAAAGCATTGGGTCTTCCGGTTCCCCATTGCTTCATCATGCAGGTCGGCAAGGTCAAGGCTCTGGCGGTGGAACGCTTCGATCGGCGCTACGCCACGGATCGCAGTTGGATCATGCGCCTGCCCCAAGAGGACTTCTGCCAGGTGTTGAATGTACCGTCAGCACGCAAGTACGAGAGCCATGGTGGACCGGGCATTGCTGACATCATGACGACCCTGCTGGGATCGGCCACGCCGGAGCAGGATCGGTACCTGTTTATGAAGTCTCAGGTGTTGTTCTGGCTGCTGGCTGCCACTGATGGCCATGCCAAGAATTTCTCGGTGTTTATCGAACCTGAAGGGCGTTTCCGGCTTACACCGTTTTACGACATCCTTTCCATGTATCCTGCATTTGGTGGTAAAGGATTACATCCCCGTGATGCCAAGTTGGCCATGGGGCTTACTGCAACCAAGGGCAAAAAATACGCGATAGAGCAGATATTTCCTCGCCATTTTTATCAAACGGCCAAGGCGATTGGTTTTGAACAAGTGCAGATGGAAAAAATCATCAGCGAACTGACGGATAATCTGGATGAGGTAATATCAATCGTTCGTCAGCAATTGCCTGATACATTTCCCACTGAGATTGCAGATTCAATTTTGGGTGGACTCAGTTCGAAAGCGCAACGCTTAAAACGATAATTGACCAATGTGACAAATGCCTCTTGCATCGCCCCAAATGAGCCTCTATCGAGGCTCATTTTTTTTGCGTACGAGCGAGTGAATGATCCATTTTAGATCAAAAAAACAACTAAAAATGCAGAAACCTGAAGTGCTAATTTTGGCAACATAAAATTTCCTCAGCTAACCTAGACAGACTTAACGGCAATAAGACATTGATTTTAAAGTATTATATTTATTTGATGTTTGACGTATTCTGATGACATTTTAACTCTATTAACAGGTACGGCCTTCTAAGCCGTGGGTCGCAGGTTCGAATCCTGCAGGGCGCGCCATTGATACTGTCCTTTTCTTCTGGATTGGCGAGTGTTGATGAAGATTTTAGTGGTGGCTGTAGCTCAGTTGGTAGAGTCCCGGATTGTGATTCCGGTTGTCGTGGGTTCGAGCCCCATCAGCCACCCCATTATTCTGTCGATAATCGCCGCAAGGTGATGTCCATCGACTTGGTGCAGTGACTTCTGGTCTGCTCCACGAAAAACCGGCCTTGGCCGGTTTTTTTGTTTTGCGCTCCACAGCGCCTTGCCTTGTCTGAAAGGTCATCCTCCAGCTCGATAAACGCGGCTCCGCCCATTTGTCACGATGGCTTCTCCCCATCGATGACACAGCCACGCTCCCCCGCACATCAGCCTGCCCGGTTCTTTTTCTGTATTTCCCAAGCGCCATTGATATGCTGATCGCTCTTCTTCTCTCCTGCTTTCCGTTGGAGCTTTTCTATGCAACGCATTCTTTTTGTCGAAGATGATCCCGAGATTGGCCAGCTCATCAGCAGTTGGCTCGGTCGCCACGATATGGACGTGACCCTCGAGCCCAGAGGGGACATGGCGCTGGCCCGGGTCGAGGCCGAACAGCCCGATCTGGTGCTGCTCGATATCATGCTGCCAGGGCAAGATGGCATGTCCCTCTGTCGGGATCTGCGGCCGCGCTTCGACGGCCCCATCGTGATGCTCACCTCGCTTGATAGCGACATGAACCAGATCCTGAGTCTGGAGCTGGGTGCCAACGACTACATCCTTAAAACCACCCCGCCCCCCGTGCTGCTGGCCCGACTTCGGGTGCAGTTTCGTCAGCACCAGCAAACATCAACCCAACCGGCCGCCACCAGCAGTGCTCCCCAGCAGCTGCAATTTGGTCGGCTGCGGGTGGATGGTCCGGGGCGAGATGTGCGCCTCGATGGCGAGAGCATTGCCCTCTCGACCGCCGACTTTGATCTGCTGTGGGAACTCGCTTGTCACGCGGGCCAAATCTTGAGTCGGGAAGCCCTCTTTCGCAGCTTGCGCGGCCGAGAGTACGACGGTCAGGATCGCAGCATGGATGTGGCCATCTCCCGCCTGCGCCGAAAACTGGGTGATAACCCCGACAACCCGACCCGGATCAAGACAGTGCGTCAGAAAGGCTACCTCTTCGTCCCCCACGCCTGGGAATAACCCTCTTTCGGGAGCACCGCCATGCGCCGTCTCTTTATCCAGTTCTATCTGTTGCTGATAGGCTGCTTCACCCTCGCCATCCTGCTGGTGGGTGTGGTCTATCAGGTGACCGCCGAACGGGCGGGTGATCGCTATCTCGAACGCATGATGCAGGGATCCCTTGGCCTGTTGACCGGCGAGTTGGCAAGAACCCCGCCCGAGCGCTGGCCCGCTCGGCTGGCCGAGCAGAGCAGTCAGTTTACCCTCCCCCTCAAGATCGGCGAGCTGGTGCGCCAGCCGCTGGCCAGCGAGGATCAGGCCTTTCTGGCCGCTGGCAATATTGTCATCGTCGAGGAGGATGACACCTTCCTGCAGCGCATCCCCGATACCGACCGGGTGCTGATTGTCGGCCCTGTACCCTACCTCTCCTACCTGCACGAGCTGCACTGGGTCGATGTGGGGCTGCTGCTGGTGATCGGCCTCTCTCTCGGCCTGCCCATCCTTCTGTGGCTACGTCCCCACTGGCGCGGCTTGCAGCAGTTGGAGCAAACCGCACGTCGCGTAGGCGATGGGGATCTCTCCTGCCGAACCAATCTGCCACCGGGCAGCAGTCTGGCCCGGGTGGGACGCACCTTCGATCAAATGGCGACCCAATTGCAGGCCATGATTGCCAGCCGCAAGCAACTGACCGATGCCATCGCCCACGAGTTGCGCACCCCGCTGGTCCGGTTGCGCTATCGGCTTGCCATGCTCGATCCTGCCCCTGCCGAGCAGGAGCAGCAGGCGCTGGAGCGAGATCTGGGAGCGCTGGACGCCCTGATCGAAGAGATGCTCACCTACGCCAGGCTGGATAGACCCGAGTTGCCGTTGCAACGGGACGAGCTTGAACTCAGCCACTGGGCACAAGCGCATCTCGGCGACTGGCAAGCGCTGGCACCCGAGAAGAGGCTCACCCTCGATCTGCCGCCACGCCACATGCCCTGGTGCGGCGATCAGCGTCTGCTGACCCGCGCGGTGGAGAACCTCATCGGCAATGCTCTGCGCTACGCCGAGAGCGAGGTTACCCTCTCCATCTCGCGGCTGCAGGAGAACTATCTGCTGGAGGTGAGCGACGATGGACCGGGGATCGATCCGGCGCTGGCGCCCCAGATCTTCGAACCGTTCGTGCGCCTTGATCAAAGCCGGGATCGCCGCACCGGCGGCACCGGACTGGGGCTGGCCATCGTGCGCAGCATTGCCCGTCATCACGGGGGGGATGTGGCGTTGCTGGCCAGTGACCACGGCGCCCGCTTCTGCCTCACCCTGCCTGTACATTTGGATACAAACCGTCACCAACCGCTCACTGAAGGGCCGCCGCAACCGTCATAGGATGACTGTCATGGAGAACGCTCCATAACATCAACCCGAATAAGGAAATTGAACATGAAAAAGATCATTCCCCTGACCCTGGCAGCCGTCTTCGCCCTCACTTCCGGTTTCACCATGGCGGCCACACCGACCAAGACAGCCACACCGCAGGCGACCCAGACCAAGGTGGTGAAAAAACACCATAAAGCCACCCACGCCAAGACCCCTGCCGTCAAAGTCGCGCCGAAAACCAAGTGATCCAACCGGTCACTGGATAACACAAAGGGAGGCTGACGCCTCCCTTTCCATCTCTTCCCGAAATTTTCCTGACGAGCGCCTCCCTCGTCCAAACCGGATCCACGACCCGGCTCCCCCTTTGCGGGAAACGGTCAATGACCACAGGAACATGGCATGTGGCGTCATCTGCTTAAATGGCTCGGCCCCTTGTGCAGCTTGCTGCTGCTCGGCACCGCACTGACCGTGCTGTATCACCTGACCCAGACATGGCACTGGCACGATATTCGTTTGGCCATCTGGTCCCAACCCCTGCCGCGACTGGCGGGCGCCCTGTTGCTGACCCTGCTCAGTTATGGTTGTCTCTGCAGCTATGACATGCTGGCGCTCCATGCGCTGGGCAAGCTCCTTCCCTGGCAACAGGTCAGCATCACCTCCTTTATCGCCTACACCTTCTCCAACACCCTGGGATTTGCCCTGCTGACCGGCACCTCGGTACGCTATCGCCTTTACTCCGCACTGGGGCTCGCCACCGGAGAAGTGGCCCGCGTGGTGCTGTTCTGCTCCATCACCTTCTTCCTCGGCCTGCTGGCGTGGGGAGGTGGCGCCCTACTGACCTGCGATGTATCACAGTTGCTGCCTGACTGGCCGCAGTGGGCAGATAGCCTGCTCAAGCTGGCGGGCATGATGGCTCTGCTGTTGGTGGCCTGCTACCTCTGCTGGCCCACACACCGTCTCTCCTGGCGCGAACACAGCCTGATCCTGCCCGGCTTCAAGGTTCGTCTGTTGCAACTGTTGGTCGCGCTGGCCGACTGGATGGCCGCCGCCGCAGTGCTGTTTGTGCTGTTGCCTGCAGATAGCGTCCCCTACCCCGTGCTGCTCAGTGCCTTCGTGCTGGCCAGCTTCCTCGGGGTGCTGGCCCACGTGCCGGGCGGGATTGGGGTGTTCGAAGCGAGCATGAGCCTGTTGCTGGCTAACTATCTGCCAACCGACAAGCTGCTCGCCTCGCTGCTGCTCTATCGCTGCATCTATTACCTGCTTCCCTTTCTCTGTGCCCTGCTGCTCTTTGCGAGTCAGGAGATGCTGCAACAAAAAGCGCGCTGGCAGCGGCTACAGGGGCTGATGAGCGCAGTGCGCGAATTTCTGCCTGCCCTTATCAGCATGGGCACCTTCGCCGCCGGTAGCCTGCTGCTCTGCTCGGGGATGATCCCGACCATGCGCAGCCACATCGAGGTGTGGCTGCAAGTGCTGCCGCTCCACCTGCTGGAGCTCTCCCACGTGCTCGGCAGCGTGAGCGGTATCCTCCTGATCCTGCTGGCTCGCAGCCTCTATCGCCGTCACGACGCCGCGTTTCGCATCACCCAGCTGCTGCTGGCTCTGGGTATCGCCTTCTCCCTGCTCAAGGGGGGGGACTGGGAGTCAGCCCTGCTGCTCGGCAGCTTCCTGCTCATCATGACTCCCTGCCGCTCTCTTTTCTATCGCAAGGGGTCGCTGCTCTATCCCCAGTACACCCCGGGCTGGCTCATCTCGGTCGGCGCCGTGCTGCTGGGGGCGCTGTGGCTGCTGCTCTTCTCCTACCGTCAGGTGGAGTATGACCACGCCCTCTGGTTCCACTTCTCGCCCCACGGCGGGGCTGCCCGCGGCCTGCGCGCCATGGGGAGCGTGGTGGCCGTGCTGGCCGTTGCCGGGGTTGCCCAGCTGCTTGCACCGCTGCGCGTGGTCGGTGAAAAGCCGGACAAGGAGACGCTGGCGCGCGCCCACGAGCTGGTGGTGCGTGAAGGGGGGATCCACGGCTATCTGGCCCAGCTACAGGACAAGTCCCTGTTGTTCCACCCCGCCGGCGACGCCTTCCTGATGTATGGCATCGAGGGCAACAGCTGGATTGTGATGGGTGATCCCGTCGGTCGCCCCGAGCAGATCGAAGAGCTGCTCTGGCAATTTCGCGAGCGATGCGATGAGCACGACGCCAATCCGGTCTTTTATCAAGTCTCGGCCCGCTATCTTCCGCTCTATCTGGAGCTGGGGCTGATCCCCTTCAAGCTCGGTGAAGAGGCGATGGTCGATCTGGCTACCTTCGATCTGGCTGGCAGCCGGCTGCGCAACCTGCGTCAGAGCCATGCCAAGGGCAAACGGGAAGGGTTGACCTTCGAGGTGGTCGAGGCAAGTGCGGTGGCCCCCCTGCTGCCCAGGTTGCAGAGCGTCTCCGATAGCTGGCTGCAGAGCAAGATGGGCAAGGAGAAGGGCTTCTCGGTCGGCCGTTTCGAGCCTGACTACCTGACCTTGAGCCCGGCTGCGCTGGTGTGGCACGAGGGGCAAATCGTCGGCTTTGCCAACCTCTGGGTGAGCGACAACAAGGAGACGCTCTCCATCGATTTGATGCGCTACAGCCTGGATACCGGCACCGCCCCCATCATGGATTTTCTCTTTGTCGAGCTGCTGCTGTGGGGCAAGGCGCAGGGGTACGCCAGTTTCAATCTGGGGATGGCCCCCATGTCCGGCTTCAACGATCACCCGCTCAACGGCTACTGGGCCCGCCTTGGCAATACCCTGTTCGTCCGTGGCAGCCGCTTTTACAACTTCCAGGGGCTCAGACGCTACAAGGAGAAATTTTCGCCCCACTGGGAACCCCGCTACCTGCTCTGCAGCAGCAAGCTGGTACTGCCCAGAACCCTGACTCACCTGATCACCCTGATTAGCCGCGGCCCGCTGGGGCTGATCAAGAAATAGGAGCATGGCCAATGAGAGCCTTGATATTGCTGTTACTCAGTCTCGTACTGCCCGTTTCGTCGTTTGCGGCGCACGCCGCCCCGGTCAAGGATGACCTGAGCCTGATTGAGCTGCCGGTCAAGCAGCCATCCGATGCCCCCATGGTGATCTTTCTCAGCGGCGATGGCGGCTGGGCAGCCCTCGACAAGGGATTGAGCGCCCAGTTTCAGTTGCACGGCATGCCGGTCGTGGGTTGGAGTTCCCTCACCTACTACTGGAAGCAGAAAACCCCGGAGCAGGTGACCGCCGATCTGGAGCGGATCCTCGATGATTATCAAACTCGCTGGCAGCGCCCCCGCTGGTTGCTGGTCGGTTTCTCGTTTGGTGCCGAGATTGTCCCCTTCGTCATCAACCGGTTGCCGGAGCACTATCGTCAGGGATTGGTCGGGGCCGTGATGATCTCCCCCTCCACCAGCTCGGATTTCGAGATCCATGTCAGCGACATGCTGACTCACAAGGCCCGCAGCTACCCGACCGAACCGCAAGTGAAGACCATCCGCGACCTGCCGATGCTCTGCCTGCAAGGTGCCGATGACGATGACGACGACCGTCTCTGCCCCCGTCTCAACCAGCCCAACGTCACGACCGTCACCCTGCCGGGAGGGCATCATTTTGACGATAACTACCCCCAGCTCTATCAGGCCATCACCAAGCATCTGAACCTGCCACCGGATCCGCAGACCGTGGAGCGTTAATCGGTATCCGGTATCCGGTATCCGGTATCCGGTATCCGGTATCCGGTATCACCATTAAATGCCTTATAAACTCCAATCAAGACAAATCAGTGAGTAATGAAAAGGGCCTCTCTTGCGAGAGGCCCTTTTACTGAATTCGACGGAAAGTTTGACAGGAACAAGCTTGGGTATGGCGTCAAGCTCAGTGCGGCTTTTCACTGCGATTGACCAATCGGCTCAGCCAGATGCTGCGCTATCAAGAACGAAGATTTGCAGTCCTATACCAGCAACCACGTTGGGATTGCGCTAGAAAGCAAAAAGCCCTGATGTTTCCATCAGGGCTTTGCAATTTGGCGGTGAGGGAGGGATTCGAACCCTCGATACGTTGCCGTATACACACTTTCCAGGCGTGCTCCTTCAGCCACTCGGACACCTCACCAAATTTTGGTCTGTGGTTTAACGTGTTCAGCCAACACGGTGTTCGCTGCGCTGTTGCGCTGGAACGGGGCGTAATTTAGGGGAAAGCCCCGCCCGCGTCAACGGCTTTTTTCGTCTGGCGAACCGTTCGAACACTTAATGCACAGATTCCGGAGCAACCTGGATTTCCGCCAGGTTGAGGAAGCCGGAACGTTCGCATTCGGCAACCAGTTCGTGGGTGGCAGCGATGGTACTTTGCACGAACAGCAGGAACTGCTCGACGCTGAGTCCGGCCTTGGTAAAGACGGTGTGGCCGACAACCAGCCGCGGCAAGTTGTCATCGATGATATCGAGGAACACCTTGAGGGAGGGGTACTGCATATTGAGTCGGCCCAGTTCGGCGACCAGCGGCAGCATGGCGGAGGGGCGCACTTCCAGCTCGGAGGAGAACAGCAGGCCTTCCTCTTCCACGAAGATCCGGCTCTCCTGAATACCATCGACCGACTGCAAAGAGACAATGTGGATACCGTGACACTGGTCGCAGACATAGTGCTCGATACGAGCCTGTTGCAACCAACGCATTATCATTTCGGAGCTGGGGATATTCATCATTTCCACGACAAGATTGAGATCAAGGGGCGCAGTCTAAACCAATTTGCTATCAACAAAAAGCACGCCAACCCGATAACCCTGCGGCTCGCTTCTTTTTGGCAAGCGCTATGCATATACTCAGCCAAATCCACGACGACGCTTGCCCCACAGGGGGCCCCATGACCATCCAAGAAAAGTATCGCCTCCATCTGAAATCACTCTCGGATGAGCTGCTCACCCTGCAAAAACCCATCCGGATTCTGGATGCCATCAAGTGGCCACGCCATCTGCAAGAGCGCTTTCTGGCAAGCGGTGGCAGAGAGCTGCCCGCTATCGACAGACACTTCTATGATGCCCTCCCCCTTGGCTTCGATCCGCGCAACAAGTATCTAGAGCTCAAGGAGCTGCGGGACAGGATCCGCAGAAAACTGGGGCCACATGACGATCTTGGCCGGATCCTGCAAGAGACGGTCGATCAGTACATGGTGGTGATCGAGATGCTGCGCCAGCGCGGCCAACCCGATTTCCAGCGTTACAGCCAGCTGCTTTATGGCTCTGCCAGCGATCACCTGCGCGGGGATCGCAAGACCCTCAAGGAGCTGGGCGCCCGCCTGTGTGACATCTTCTCCCTGCCCGGTGCGCGCCATCTGGTGCGCCCCTACCCCAAGGAGTTCGAAGGAGAAGCGGCAGTCGCCAAACTACAGGGCAAGCTGTCGAGCTACTTCAGTGACGGCACGGTGCAAGTGAAGCTGAGCGATGGCATCGTCTCCGACGCCGCGGCCGGTGGTGACTACATCAAGCTCAACTCCCACGCCCGTTTCTCCGAGCTGGACTTGCAGGTGCTGGAGGTACACGAGGGGTGGGTGCATGTCGGCACCACCCTCAACGGTCGCCAGCAGCCCTATGCCACCTGGCTGAGCGCCGGTTCACCGCGGATCACGGCGTGCCAGGAAGGGCTGGCAGTATTGATTGAGACCCTTACCTTCAGCTCCTTTCCGGATCGGGCCAAGCGCATCTCCGATCGGGTGATGGCCATCGACATGGCCGAGCGGGGCGCCGATTTTATCGAGGTGTTTCAGCACTTCGTGCAGCAGGGCACCAGCGAGCACGACGCCTACAAGATCACCCAGCGGGTCTTTCGTGGCGGTATGGTGGGCGGCGGCGCCTGCTTTACCAAGGATCTCTCCTACGTGCGTGGCTATGTGGAGACGGTCAACTTTATCCGCAGCGCTGTGCTGGAAGGGGTGCCCGAGATCCTGCCGATGCTGTTTGTCGGCAAGGTAACGCTGGATGATATTCCGGTGCTCTATCAGCACTATCTGGAGGGGCTGATCGCCGCTCCCCGCTATTTGCCGCCGATGTTTCGCGATCTCACCGGCCTCTATGTCTGGTTCGGTTTTGCCTCCGGCATGTCACTGGTCGATATCGGCCGGGTACAGCACCATTTCCGCCAGCTATTTCAACGCCTGCCGGTGGCCGACCCCATCATTGCGCCGGTGGATATCGAGATCGACTGAACCGCAGAGAAGCAAGCTGGGGAAACAAGCAGGAAAAGAAAAAGGGCGCCAGATTGGCGCCCTTCTCGACTATTCAAATATCACAATTGGGTTACTTGTAGGCCCGACCTTCCAGATAGTGCTTGCGGCAGAGCGACACATAGCGATCGTTACCACCGATCTCCACCTGTTCGCCATCGCGCATCACCTGACCCGCTTCGTTGACCCGGGAGTTCATGTGGGCCTTGTTGCCGCACCAGCAGATGCTCTTCAGCTCTTCAAACTTGTCGGCCAGACAGAGCAGATGGTAGGAACCCGGGAACAGCTCGCCGCGAAAATCGGTCTTGAGGCCATAGGCCATCACCGGAATATCCTGCTCATCGACGATGCGGGCTAACTGGTAGACCTGCTCACGGGTCAGGAACTGGGCCTCGTCCACGATGAAAACATCGATATGTTTCTTCGCATGGCGCGCTTTCACCATTTCAAACAGATCACAGCTGTCGCTGAACACGTCCACCTTCAGTTCAAGGCCTACTCGGGCACTGATCACCCCGACCCCGAAACGGTCATCGATGGCTGGCGTCATCGCCAGAGGATGCATGCCCCGCTCCAGATAGTTGAAGTGCGCCTGAATGAGCTGGGTGGATTTGCCTGAATTCATGGTGGCAAATTTGTAGTGCAGTGAAGCCATGATACTGTTCCGAAACTGAATTTATGGGGCGCATGCTAACCAAAGCCCCTGACAAAACCAAGGGGCCCGCGGGCCCCTTGCTCTATAAATGTTACGCGGTTGCCAGAGCTGGCCGCGCTTTGGCCTTTTTCAGGTGATAGCTGGTAAAGAGCACGAACCAGAGGGCGCTGACGCTAAAACCGGCCAGGCTGGAGTGCATCACCCCCATCGCCAGGTAACCGATGGCCGCACCGAAGGCGATGGCCAGCGCATAAGGCAGCTGGGTCATCACGTGATCGATGTGATGGCAGCCGGCGCCGGTGGCAGAGAGGATGCTGGTGCTGGAGATGGGTGAGCTGTGATCCCCGAATACCGAGCCTGCCAGTACCGCGGCCAGCATCGGCAGCATCAGGCTGATGTCACTGGCGGCGGCCATGTCACCGGCCAGCGGCAGCATGATGCCGAAGGTGCCCCAGCTGGTGCCGGTGGCAAATGCCATGGCACAGGAGAGGATAAAGACCACGGCGGGCAGCACTTCGATCGGCAGGTTGCCGTTAGCCAGCGAAGCCAGGTACTTGCCGGTCTCCACATCGCGTACCACGGCACCTATGGTCCAGGCAAACAGCAGGATGTTGATGGCTGGCAGCATGGCCATGACACCTTGCGGAGCCGCCTTGATCCAGTTCTTGGCACCCAGCTTCAAGCGCATGGCCAGACCGATGGAGACCACCAGACTGCACAGGGCACCGTAAACCAGCGAAGAGCCGACGTTGGTGTTTTCGAACGAACCGAGCACGCTGAAGGGCAGCCCTTTCTCGCTCAGCACCGCAGCACCGGAATCGATCATGAAATAGATGGTGGCGGCGGTCAGGGTCAGGATCGGCAAGACCATGTCAATCATGCCGCCGTTGCTCTCCTCCGGGCTCTCCATATCCAGACCGATGGGGCGCCCCTTGGACTCATCCCACAGCTTGCCTTCCAGCGCCCACTCTTCGTGTTGACGCATCGGGCCGATATCGAGTTGGAATGCAATCACCACCAGCACCATGATGAGGGTGAAGACGGCGTAGAGGTTCATCGGGATCATCTCGACAAACGCCGCGATGGGGCTCTGCTCGGTCAGACCGTGGGCCGCCATGATGCCGCCAACCAGGGCGATGATATAGGCGCCCCAGGAGGAGATGGGCATCAGCACGCAGACCGGCGCCGCGGTGGAGTCCAGCAGATAAGCCAGTTTGGCGCGGGAGATCTGGAAGCGGTCGGTGACCGGACGGCAGATGGCCCCCACCGACAGGCTGTGGAAGAAGTCATCAATAAAGAAGGCAAACACCATCATGCCGGTCAGCGCTTTGGCGCCCTTGCGGGTCTTGGCACGACGCTCGGCCCACTCGGCAAAGGCACGGGTCGCCCCGGAGACACTCATCAGGCTGATGAGGCCGCCCAGCAGCAGCATAAACAGGATCATGTTGACGTTGTCACGATTGAGCGCGCCATCGACCCAGAAGATCTTGAGCACGGTATTCAACATGTAATGCAGGGAGTCGAGAGGTGAAAACTGATTGAGCAGCAAACTGCCGGTAACGATGCCCACACCAAGGGACAGCAGCACGCGGCGGGTCATGATCGCCAGCGCAACAGCCAACAGAGGGGGAAGTACGGACCAACCGGAGTCGGCGAAATGACTAATGTCCATGATCTCTTTGCACCTAAAGATTACAGGTGGAGATCTACCGAGAGGATCTAAAGAAACAAAACCTATGGGGAGGTCATACTCCTCAGCCCCTTCAGGTAGCGCTCCATAGTGGATGACTATGGCAGTCCTGCACCTATTAGATGCAGAACCAGCAGCCCGGTATGATGGCCTGGCCACTTCGGCGCTGACTCCTTTCCTTGTGCATCACAGGCATCACCCTCCGCACAAATACTCATAGGCAGCGCGCCTCTACTTAAAGGTATTCGCCAAGCATTTTATCGAGATGGCAGCTTATAGCAAGTTTTTTGATTAAATAGTCATGATAAACATATCAACGTCTGAAAATGGTAGTCAAATGATGCAGCAACGCCAGCTTTGACGCTATTTTCACCTACTGCGGCTTCATTGGCATCCAACCCCTGTTACCTATTGCTGGCCATATTAAATATCTGTATTGATGATCGCCACGGATATAATATTTAACCCGGCTTGACTTATTTAAATCGCCAAGCAAGAATCAGCTGGAACATAATATTTTTCTCTGACTCGACGTGGTAACTCCTATGAATGAATTTTTAAAGGTACTGCTTAATATCCGCAGTCTGCGTGCGACCTGCCGTGAACTTTCTCTGGAACAACTGGAAGAGGCACTGGAAAAACTCTCTGCTATCGTTGCTGAACGTCAGCAGGATGAAGCTGCCGAGCGTCAGGCCCGTGAAGAACATCTGCGGAAAATTAACGAATATAGCGAAATGCTGAAAGCCGCCGGTATTGACCCGGCAGAATTGGTAAGCGCTGTCGCCACCAACCCCGCCAATTCAGAAAAAGCCAAGCGGGCACCACGTCCGGCCAAATATCGCTATCAGGATAATGGCGTAGAGAAAACCTGGACCGGCCAGGGTCGTATGCCTTCGGCCATTGCCAGCGCAGTGGCAGCAGGCAAATCACTGGAAGATTTTGCTATCTGACAGCGCTTGCGTTGCGAATAAAAAACCTCGCCAAGGCGAGGTTTTTTATTGCCGCTTAAATATTAAACATCAGATTGCTGATTGCGGGCGGTCTGCAGCCTTTACCCACAGCTCTTCACGATCCCCTGCCACGCAGATGAGATAGCGGGCAACGGTAAAGAACCAGTCACTCATCCGGTTCAAATAGGGCAGCACCTCGGGATTAACCCGCTCTTCCCGGCTCAATGTCAGCAGCAAGCGCTCGCAATGACGCACCAGAGTACGCACCACATGCGCTTGCGCCGCGGCACGGGAACCACCCGGCAATATAAATTGGCGCAGCGGTGGCAATGGCTCACTATAACGATCTATCTGCTGTTCAAGGCGAGTGGTCCAGGCGGCATTAACTTGCCAAATCGATTCATTCTGGGCGTTGCTGGAGAATGCCAACTCCCCCCCCAGATCAAACAACTCCTGTTGCAACAGCTGTAAATCAGCCAATAAGCCGACCTCTCGCGACGGGACGTCACAAATCAGCAAGCCAATATGGGAGTTGAGCTCATCGATATAACCGTAGGTCTCGACCCGCAAATGATCCTTTGGCAACTGGATACCATCGGCCAGCCGGGTCATGCCCTTGTCGCCCTGCCTCGTATATATTCTCATACCGACATCCTGTTAATAATGGGAATAATCATGGACTCGAGTCCATTGAGTTTGATTTCGTAAGCCAGCGCCAGCGTCTGGCCCAATTTACCCGCCGGAAAACCGCTGCGCGCCATCCACACCAGATAGGGCTCGGGAATATCGATGATACGCCGCCCCTGATATTTACCGTAAGGCATCTTGTTGGTCAGGGTCAGCAGTACCTGTTCGTCGGATAGCCAATCCATATTAATCGATATCCAGATATTTATGAGTCTGGATTGAGAGTCGCCAGTTACGCGCGATACAGGTATCCATCGCCAATTGGGTGGCCCGTGGTTTCTGGCTGATCGGCTGCAAGGCAATGACCACGTCCGGGCGCAGGGTAGCGGTAGCGAGCAGCGCATCCAGCTCTTCAATATGGTGCTCGGTGGCCACCGGATGCTTGATCTCGTTGGCCCGCTCCAGCGCCGAGACCAGCACAGGCAGCCCCCCTTTCATGCCAATTTTGGGGGAGACGGTCACCCAGGTCTGCTCATGGGTCTTGATCTCGCTGGTGCCACTGGTTTCAATCTGCACCTGATAACCCGCCGCCAGCAGGGCTGACGAGAGTTCGTGCAGATCGTAGAGGCAGGGTTCACCACCGGTGATCACCACATGGCGCGCCTGATAACCCAGATCGGTAAAGCTCTTGATAATCTGCGCGGTGCTGAGTTGGCTCCAGCAATCGGATTCGTTGGAGCGATCCAGCACCGCCGCCTTACCCACTTCTCGAGCCGGATCAACAACCCAGGTATGACGGGTATCGCACCAGGGGCAGCCCACCGGGCAACCCTGCAGGCGAACAAAGATGGCGGGCAGGCCGGTAAAGATGCCCTCCCCCTGGATGGTCTGGAAAATCTCGTTGATTGGGTAGTGCATCTCGATCACGGCTTGTTGCAAAAGTCGCGGATTATACCCCAAGCCACGACAAGACGCAGGCTCACTCTGCGCTTTTCTCGCCCAGCCCGGTTTTCTCAAACAGTCTGGCCATGATGCCCGCCTTGTCGGCCAGATAGTTGTTCAGGCCGCGACTGCGCAGTTCACACGCAGGACACGTGCCGCAGCCGTCACCGGCAATGCCGTTGTAGCAGGTCAGGGTCTGCTGGCGCACCGTGTCGAGGTGACCATAGTGATCCGCCAGAGCCCAGGTCTCGGCCTTGTCGAGCCACATCAAGGGAGTTTCAAAACGGATGCCGCGATCCAGCCCCAGCGACACCGCCTGATTGAGGGCCTTGACGAACTCGTCACGGCAATCGGGATAGCCGGAGAAGTCGGTCTCGCACACACCTGTGATCACCGCTTCGGCGCCCACCTGATAGGCATAGATGGAAGCCAGGGTCAGGAACAGGATATTGCGGCCCGGCACGAAGGTGTTGGGCAGCCCGTTATCCTGCAGCTCGCAGCTGACAGGAATGTCGTCACGGGTCAGGGCAGAGACCGCCAGCTCATTGAGCAGCGTCACATCCATCACCTTGTGGGCGGCAATCCCCAGTGCACTGCCCAGACAGCGCGCGGTGTCGATCTCTTCCCGATGGCGCTGGCCATAGTCGAAGGTGATGGCGTGCACTTCATCATACTGAGCCAATGCCTGCACCAGACAAGTAGTGCTGTCCTGACCGCCACTGAAAACCACGACTGCTTTTTTCATCTTGATAACTCCTTGAATTGTCACGCGCGGCGGCCTTCGGCAAAGTCCTGCCACTGGGTATTCAACCGGTTAAACAGGGTCAGCAAGGGCGCATAGTGCTCCGGCCTCCCCTCCCACCGGGACAAGAGGTGATAGCCCGCCTCTATGGTAGAGAGGGCATCGGGAAAGGGTTTCTTGCGAATGGCATATTGACCGGCAATGGCACCAATGCCGATGCGGGGCAAGCGGGCCAGTGTCGGGTTGCTCTGCAACATGCGATAGGCTTTGCGCCAGGTGCCGTCTAGCAAGATAAAGGCGACGGATGCGGAGCCAGAGGATTCACTCTCCCACTGTTGGCGAAGATCGGTCAGCGAAATGGCATCCTCATTCGGCCAAAGCAAATAATAACGACGGGATTGGTCAGCTAGCAGCACATTAAGCCACTCATCGCGGGAAAAGTCCTCCCCCACATGGATCTCGCACTGTTGCAAAGAGGCAGCCAGCAGCGCCGCAGTCCCCTTGGGATGTGCCACCTCGTTGGGGTGCTGCAAGATGTAGAGGGGCGTGTGATTGTCAACCGGCACAATATAATCGCACAGGCAGGCTTTGAGGGCTCGGGTGCAACGTGTACAGTATCGACTGTTCTTGTCGTTGGACTGTTTCATGTTGTCAGACAAATCTGGATTGCTCTGGGTTATCACGCTCTCTCTCACCAGCTTGCTACTCTTCTTTACCGTTCCCAATCTTCAGCTCTCCTTCGATCGGCCCTTGATCGCCGGGGGCGAAGGGTGGCGGATCATAACAGGCAATCTGGCTCATACCAATCTGTGGCACCTGCTGCTCAATCTGGGCGGCCTCGCCATCCTCTATAGCCTGTTTCGCGACTATCTGGGTGGGGCTCGCCTGCCGCTGCTGATGTTGCTGCTCTGGCTGGCAGTGGGCTTGGGGATCTGGTGGTGGTGCCCGCAGACCCAGTGGTACATGGGGCTATCCGGCTCGCTGCATGGTCTGTTTGTCTGGGGGGCAATGCAGGATATCCGCCACGGACGCCGCACGTCGGGCTGGCTGCTGCTAGCGGGGATGGGGCTCAAGCTGGTGATGGACTTCTACAACGCAGGAGAGAGCCCGATATCCACCCTGATCAATGCCAGGGTACACATCGGCTCTCATCTTATCGGGGCCGGTGCAGGCCTGTTGCTCGGCCTGCACCGCGTCTCACTGAGTGAGCCTGTTACGCACCAGCCAGCTCGGCATTGATGCTGGCCAGCATGGCGGCCGGATCGGCAGCCTGCGTGATGGGGCGACCGATAACCAGATAATCGGAACCCGCCTCGACCGCCGCTTTGGGTGTCATCACCCGGCGCTGATCCCCGGCCGCTGAACCAGTCGGGCGAATACCCGGGGTCACCAGCTTGAAATCGGCGCCCAGCAATGCTTTCAACTCATGGGCCTCGTTGGCAGAGCAGACCACACCATCCAGACCGGATGCCTTGGTCAGGGTAGCCAGCCGGATCACCTGCTCGGCCGGGCTTACATCCAGACCAAGAGGGATCATGTCGGACTGCTCCATGCTGGTCAACACGGTCACGCCGATAAGCAGGGGCGCCTTGTCGCCATAAGGCAGTAGCGCCTCTTTGGCGGCACGCATCATCCGCTCACCACCACTGGCATGCACGTTGACCATCCAGACACCGAGCTCGGCACTGGCTGCCACGGCTTTGGCAACGGTATTGGGAATATCGTGAAATTTCAGATCCAGAAAGACATCGAATCCCCTGGCCACCAGCTGGCGTACAAACTGCGGGCCAAACAGGGTAAACATCTCCTTGCCTACCTTGAGACGGCACTGGGCCGGAGAGATACGTTCAACGAACGCTAAGGCATCTGCCTCGTGCTGATAATCCAGCGCTACCAGTACTTTGGGATCTTGCATCTCACATCCTATTGCTTGTTATTCACCGTCCAGACCACGGATCGGCTTGATGGAACCCCACTGGCGACAAGACGGGCACTGCCAGAACAGCGAGTGAGTGGCAAAACCGCACTGTCGACACTTGTGGGTTGACTTGATTTTGATCTGCTCGCCGACCAGTTGTTGCAGCAGCTCGAGGCTCTCCTTGGCGGGTCCCTCTTCCGCACTGGCCAGCTGAAAACCCACCAGCTGGTAAAAACCTTTCATCGACGGATGACGACGCAGCTGACGCAGCACCAGCAAACGGGCCTGGCTCAGGCCATCACGCTCTTCAACCAGCTTGGCAAGGGCCAGGGTCACGCTGACGCCAGCGTGATCTTCCACTGCCTTCTCAAGCAGCGGGATCAATGCGGGCGTGCGGCCCAACTGCTGATAGCACTCGAGCAATTTGGGCATCGCCTCGGAGGCAAAGTCGATATCCTGCTCGAACACCCGCAGCAACTCCTTGCTGGCCTGCTCATACTCTCCATCTGCCATGGCGAGCTCAGCGAGGCGCAAACTGGCCCGGGCACAGGCCGGATTGATACCGAGCGCCCGTTTGAGCTTGGCCAGCCCCTCCCCTTTATTGCCCTCACGCAGCGCGATTTCAGCTTGCTCGCAATAGAAATGGGAGATAGGGTCGGCCAGCTTCTTGCCCTGGAATTTTTGCAGACGCACCGCCACATCGATGGCCTTGTCCCAATCCCGCAGTTGTTGATGAATGATCAACAGCTGTGCCAGCGCCGTCTCTTCATAGTCGCTGTCGTCACACAGCTCATTCCAGAGTGCCTCGGCCCTATCCAGCAGACCGGCAGCCAGAAAGTCGCGCGCCAGCTCCTGCAGGGCAAGCTGCCGCTGCTCCCGGGTCAGTTGGCGGGTCACCAGGTTCTGGTGGATCTTGATGGCACGATCGACCTCCCCACGCTGGCGAAACAGGTTGCCGAGGGAGAGGTGTGTTTCGATGGTTTCACTGTCCACCTCAAGCAGCTGGATAAAGAGATCCACCGCCTTGTCGGATTCATCGGACAGCAAATAGTTGAGGCCCGCCACATACTGGCGGGAAAACTGGTTACTCTGTTTCTGTGTGTCCTGGCGAACACTCCTGCGACCCATGTACCAACCATAACCGGCGGCGATGGGCAACAGCAGGAAAAGCAGTTCAAGCATTGAGGAACATTATTCCTTACCCGGTGACCGGGCCAGCTCCAACTCGCGGGATTGACGACGCATGGTGCGGTTGAGGGTGCGGTTTTGCATTTTCAGGCGCAGGAACAGCAGGCCGAATACCAGCCAGCCCAGCAAAAAACCGCCAGCGAAGAAGAAGCCCAACAGCATGGCAAGCGAAAACTCACCCTGAGCGATCAGGTAATTGAACTGAACCAGCTGGCCATTTTGTGAGCCCAGCGCCAGGGTCAGAACAAACACCAGCACCAGCGGAATGAGGGCCAAAATACGCTTCATAAGAGCTCCCTGTCAGTATCTAATGAGAGGCTGATTATCCTTAAAATCGCAGGCAGACTCTAGAGTGAATGGGAAAAGAGTTTAAGAAACAAGACGATTGGCACAGGAATCGGTGCCAAAAAGAAAAAAGGCATACCCGAGGTATGCCCATTTCTGCATTATTCAATGATGTTGACGCGCTC
Organism: Aeromonas sp. Lyrl_2; assembly: GCF_051948815.1. NCBI lineage: Bacteria > Pseudomonadati > Pseudomonadota > Gammaproteobacteria > Aeromonadales > Aeromonadaceae > Aeromonas > Aeromonas sp. Lyrl_2. The sequence continues at coordinate 7,008 of NZ_JAYJLJ010000014.1, read as the reverse complement.
GCGCAACTCTTTGCCAGGTTTGAAGTGCGGGACATATTTCCCGGTCAGTTCAACCTTGTCCCCAGTCTTGGGGTTGCGGCCCACACGGGGCGCACGATAGTGCAGTGAAAAACTGCCAAATCCGCGGATTTCAATCCGGTCGCCGTTTTGCAAGGTCGACGCCATCTGCTCAAGGATCTCCTTGATGGCGGCTTCGACATCCTTGGCCGGCATATGCATGCGGCTGGCTGCCAGTTGTTCGATGAGATCTGATTTGGTCATAACGTTAAATCTCCTTCCCCGATCACATGCAATATTCATTTTGCCAGGATAAAAAAGGGCGGCGCAATGCCGCCCTTTTCTTGCATCAAGGATTACTCACCCTTGGCGGCTTTGAACGCTTCCATCATAGCATTGCTGAACACAACTTCTTCTTGCTGGTTCAGGTTATCGATAGCAACACGCTCATCAGCCTCGTCCTTAGCACGGACAGACAGGCTTACGGTGCGGTTCTTACGATCAACGCCCATGAATTTAGCTTCAACTTCGTCACCAACAGACAGCACCAGAGTGGCGTCTTCTACACGGTCACGAGCAGCGTCGGAGGCACGCAGGTAGCCTTCTACGCCGTCAGCCAGTTCGATAACGGCACCTTTGGCATCAACCTCGGTAACCTTACCCTTCACGATAGCACCTTTCTTGTTGTCAGCCAGGTACTTGTTGAACGGGTCTTCTTCGATCTGCTTGACACCCAGGGAGATGCGCTCACGCTCCGGATCCACTTGCAGAACAACGGCTTCGATCTCGTCGCCTTTCTTGAATTCACGCACGGCTTCCTCGCCCTGGTTGTTCCAGGAGATGTCAGACAGGTGAACCAGGCCGTCGATGCCGCCATCCAGACCGATGAAGATACCGAAGTCAGTGATGGACTTGATCTTGCCGGAAACACGGTCGCCTTTGGCGTGAGTTTCGGCAAACAGCTGCCACGGGTTGGATTTGCACTGCTTCAGACCCAGGGAGATACGACGACGCTCTTCGTCGATGTCCAGAACCATCACGTCAACCACGTCGCCAACGTTAACAACTTTGGACGGGTGGATGTTCTTGTTGGTCCAATCCATCTCGGATACGTGTACCAGGCCTTCAACGCCTTCTTCGATTTCAACGAAGCAGCCGTAGTCGGTCAGGTTGGTCACGCGGCCAGACAGACGGGTGGTCTCCGGGTAACGCTTGGCGATAGCAACCCAGGGATCTTCGCCCAGCTGCTTCAGACCCAGGGATACACGGGTACGCTCGCGGTCGAACTTCAGAACCTTGACAGCGATCTCGTCGCCAACGTTGACGATTTCGGAAGGATGCTTAACGCGCTTCCACGCCATGTCGGTGATGTGCAGCAGGCCGTCAACACCGCCCAGATCTACGAATGCACCGTAGTCGGTCAGGTTCTTGACGATACCCTTAACTTCTTGACCTTCTTGCAGGTTAGCCAGCAGGCTTTCGCGCTCGGAGGTGTTCTCGGTCTCGATCACGGCACGACGGGAAACAACAACGTTGTTGCGCTTCTGGTCCAGCTTGATGACTTTGAACTCGAGTTCTTTGTTTTCCAGGTGAGCGGTGTCACGGATCGGACGCACGTCAACCAGAGAACCCGGCAGGAAGGCACGGATGCCGTTCAGTTCAACGGTGAAACCACCCTTGACCTTGCCGTTGATGATACCGATAACGGTAGCTTGCTCTTCGTAAGCCTTCTCAAGCTGCAGCCAGGCTTCGTGGCGCTTGGCTTTTTCGCGGGACAGCTTGGTTTCGCCGAAACCATCTTCGATAGAGTCCAGAGCCACGTCAACGGTGTCGCCGACGTTGATTTCCAGCTCGCCCATGGCGTTCTTGAATTCTTCAGCCGGGATAGCGGACTCGGATTTCAGACCGGCGTCAACCAGTACAAAACCGTTCTCGATAGCAACGACAGTACCCTTGACGATGGAACCTTGACGGGTTTCAACGGCGTTCAGGGACTCTTCAAAGAGTTGAGCAAAAGATTCGATCATTGTTTATGTCACAAATGAAACATCCACTTGCAATCCGGCACAAGCGGGGCTGTTTTAAATAATCTGCGCCATCCTTGGTGCAGACGACCGGATGTCAGCTTGCGCTGGCATCACCAAGTTGTTGCTCTGCATAGGCGAGTACTGTTGCCAGCACTTCATCTATGGTCATGGCGGTAGAATCTACCACCAGAGCATCTTCTGCCGGTTTCAGGGGTGCAGTAGCGCGATTTCTGTCGCGATCGTCACGTTCCCGAATCTCGGTTAAAAGACGCTCAAAGTTAACATCAAAGCCCTTATCTTGCAACTGCTTATAGCGACGCTGGGCCCGCTCTTCGGCACTGGCGTCGAGGAAAATCTTCACCTCGGCCTCGGGGAAAACAACTGTGCCCATGTCACGACCATCGGCAATCAGACCCGGGGCCTGACGAAAAGCACGCTGACGGCGCAACAATGCTTCGCGCACCCGGGGGAAGGCGGCGATTTTACTGGCAGCATTACCCACTTCTTCGGTGCGGATGGTGCGGGAGACATCTTCCCCTTCCAGGATCACCTTGACCAGATCGCCCTCAACCTGAAATTGCACATCCAGATTGGCAGCCAGTGGCACCAGTGAGGCTTCACTGTCCAGCTCTACATCGTGATGCAGGGCGGCCAGGGACAACACCCGATAGATGGCGCCCGAGTCCAGCAAGTGCCAACCCAGCTTCTCAGCAAGCAGCTGACACAAGGTGCCTTTACCTGCACCACTGGGGCCATCAATTGTCATTACGGGGGCCATCTGAGGCATAACTTCTCTCCTGCACTGTGTTGCTCCCATCCCGAAGGGGTGGGTTAATAGGCGCCGATTATACCCGAATGTGGTGAGCCTGGCAGTCATCAATCCGCACAAAGGGCCAAAACTCCGACGGACAGCTGTGCTTGTATCTCATTTGGAGATTTCATTAAGCAATGCAGGGACTTGTTCTTATGGTCGTTCCTGACAAGGCGCGCTAAACTGGCCCCCTTTTTTGAGCCGTTAGTAGTAAGGAGCAACCTATGAGCAGCGTTACCCTCGTGGCCCAATCCAAATTGCCAACCCCTTGGGGCACCTTCACGCTGGTAGGTTTTCAGGAAACCGGCACAGGCAAAGATCACGCCGCACTGGTGATGGGCGACATTACCGGTGACGAGCCCGTGCTGGGCCGGATCCACTCAGAGTGCCTGACCGGCGACGCCCTGTTCAGCCTGCGTTGTGACTGCGGTTTCCAGTTGCAGGCGGCCATGGAGAATATCGCCAAAGCCGGTCGTGGCGTGTTGCTGTATGTGCGTCAAGAGGGCCGTGGCATCGGCTTGCTCAACAAGATCCGCGCCTATCACCTGCAGGATCAGGGGGCCGATACCGTGGAGGCCAACGTAGCCCTTGGTTTCGCCGCCGATATGCGCGACTACACCATCTGCGCCGATATGCTCAAGCAGCTTGAGGTCAAGTCTCTCAAACTGATGACCAATAACCCGCGCAAGATGAAAGCGATGGAATCCTTCGGTATTCCGGTGGCCGAACGGGTACCGTTGCAGGAAGGGCGCAATCCCCACAACGAGTTCTATCTGTCGACCAAGGCCAACAAGCTGGATCACATGCTCAAAAAATGAGCCTGCATTGACGAATACCGGATACTCAAACGCCTCCCAACTGGAGGCGTTTTTCTTGGGACGACCCTAGCTATCGCTGTGGTACGGTCAGATTGGCCAGCAGAGCTTCAAGCTCTTCGCCAGTGCGGGCCGCGCAGTATTGATCGACCCGCTCGTGGGTCAATTGCGGCGCGAGACGTTCAATCAGATCGTAGAGATAGCCACATAAAAATGCCCCTCTGCGCAACCCGATAGCGGCCACACCGCCTGGTAGCCAGGGCGCCGTTTTGAGCACCAGATCGCCATCGCGCTGGGGCTCCCAGGCAAAGGTTGCCATCACCCCTATACCAATCCCTTGTCTGACATAGGTCTTGAGCACATCGCTGTCGCTCGCACAGCAGGCGATCCGGCTCTCAGCATGAGCGCAATCAGTGCTATAAGCGGCAGAGAGCGCCCTTCCGTCAGTCACTAGCGCAAACTCCACCAGCTCGGCCGGGGTCAGCGATGGTGCTTTGGCCAACGGATGATCCTTGGGCAGCACCAAGCCCCGTTGCCACTGAAAAGAAGGAAGCATGAGCAGATCGCTCCCCTCCTCCGGTTCATCGACAAGCAGCAGATCGGCAGCGCCATCATGTACGGCTGCGCGGCACTGCGCCGCACTCCCCTGCATCACAGTTACGGCAACTTTGGGAAAGCGGGCCATGAAACCCTTGAGGATGGCGGGCAGAATATAACGGGCTTGCAGATGAGTAGCGGCAATGGTGAGGGTTCCCTGCTCCGGATGCACATGCTGCCTGGCCATGACCTTGATGGTGGCGACCTTGTCCAGCACCTCGGCGGCCACTTTGATCACGTCCCGACCTATGGGGGTGATCTGGGTCAGGTGTTTGCCGCTGCGCTCGAAGATCTGGATCCCCAGCTCATCCTCCAGCATCCGCACCTGTTTGCTGATCCCGGGCTGGGAGGTAAAGAGGCTCTCGGCGGTGGCCGACAGATTCAGCCTGTGGTTCGCCACCTCGACGATATAGCGCAATTGCTGCAATTTCATGGTGTAGCCCTCAAGCGAACCCACCGTTAATAGTAACAAACTTTCAGCAATGGCCCGCCGCCATCAGGCCGGGCGCTCCTTGAGTAGGAAATCACGCAAGGCACGGTTGGCCATGGAGAGCGGATCGCCACGCCGCCACGCCACGCAGAGATCGAGATAGATAGGCGGGTCGAAGGGCACGCCACTCAGATCCGGCTCCTCTTCCAGCACCATCCGCAAGAAGGTGGTCACAGCAAAGCCTTGCCGCACCACCGCCTTGAGCAGAGGGATAAGATTGCTCTCGAAGGCGATATCGGGTTCGACGCCCAGGCTCTGGGCCAGCGCCTCCATATGCTCCCGGTGGTAGAAACCACGGCGAAACAGCGCCAGCTCCTGAGCGAAAAACTGAGAGAGGGTGACGGCCGATGCGCCACGCAAGGGGTGATCGTCCCCCACCACCATCAACATCTCTTCACTCAGCAGATGTGCCCCCTCGATGGCGGGGGGGAGATCACTGGTGATGAGAATGGCGAGATCGAGGGAGCCATCCACCATCCGGCTGAGCAGCTCACGGGTGCCGGCCTCTTCGACCCGGATCTTGAGGCCGGGATAGCGATGCTTGAAGGCCATCAGACGAGGGGGGAAATAGTAGGAGCCCATCATATAGGGGATCCCGATCCGCACTTCCCCCCGCTCCAACCCCTTGAGCTCGGCCATCTCGGCCTCGGCCTGATGCATCTGCAACAACAAGCGCTCGGCATGGCGACAGAGCACCTCTCCCTCCGGGGTGAGCCGTACCGCCCGGTCCTGTCGATCAAACAGCCGCAATTCGAGCTGCTGCTCCAGCTTGGCGATTGCCATGCTGATGGCCGGCTGTGCCACATGCAGACTGTTGGCTGCCTTGGTAAATGAGCCGGCATCCCTGACCGCCAGCAGATAGGTGAGCTGTTTTAGATCCATGTATCAATTCATCTTATGAGTTGGATAACTTAAATATATTATATTTATAACCGAAAGGACTCTACCCTGACCAAAAGTAGTCAGGACAATACGCAATGATTGAAGTTGGAAGTCGCGAGTGGATACGTGCAACCCTGGCCCTCAGCCTGGGCTCTTTTCTGGTGTTTCTGAACCTCTACCAGACCCACCCCCTGTTACCCCTGATTGCCGAGGTCTTCTCGGTCAACTCCCTCTCGGCCAGCTGGACCCTGGCAGGATGCACTGCAGGCCTCGCCGCCTCCCTGCTGATCTGCGCCAGACTGGCGGATCGCCATGGCCGTCGGCAGGTCATGCTGGGTACCCTCACCCTGGCGATCCTGCTCTCACTGTTGATCCCGCTGGTTGAGCAGTTTGGCACCCTGCTGCTGCTACGCATCCTGCAGGGCGCGCTGCTGGCAGGACTGCCCGCGACCGCGATTGCCTATATGGGGGAAGAGTTCAGCAAACGGGCGCTGCTCTCGGCGGTGGGGGTCTATATTGCCGCCAACTCCCTCGGTGGCATTGCCGGTCGAGTGGTCGGCGGTCTGTTGGCGGGCTGGTTTGGCGACTGGCAACATACCTTTCTGGGGATTGGTGTGATCAGCCTGTCACTGCTGCCGCTGGTCTTCTGGCTGCTGCCCCATCAGACCCGCTTTGTGGCGAGCGCCCCCGTTCGCGGCCAATTTGCTCGCGCCTTGCAACAACACCTGACCAATCCCTTGCTGGTAGGGGCTTACCTTATCGGGGGGCTCAACTTTATGGTGTTTCTGAACCAGTTCAGCTATCTCACCTTCCTGCTGGCCAAGCCCCCCTTCTCCCTGCCCACGCAGTGGCTCGGCATGCTGTTTCTCACCTATCTCTCGGGGACTGTAGCCTCCTCCTTGAGCGGCCGCTTTGCCAACCGCTGGGGAGCACAACGGATGCTGCTAGTGGGGATCGCGCTGATGGCTATCGGCAGTCTGTGGCTGCTGCAGGGCAGTCTGCTCGGGATCCTGAGCGGCTTGCTGATCTCCAGCTTCGGCTTTTTCCTGGCACACGCCTGCGCCAGTGCCTGGGTCGGTCATCATGTCGAACACAACCGCGCTCTCGCCTCCTCCCTCTATCTGGTGGCCTACTATCTGGGTGCCAGTCTGGGTGGGCTTTACCTGCACCCCTTCTGGGAGCAAGGCGAGCTGGGCGGTCTGGTCATGGGAATTGAGCTGGTCCTCATCCTGACGGCAGGCTTGAGCCTCTGGCTCGGCCGTCTCAAGCAGCGAAGCCAATCGCCACTGCCCGCCCAGCAACCCCACCGACACGGGTAACAGGCTCAGCGCAAACAGGGTCACCCACGAGCAGATGGCGATCTCGCAACCCAGCACCGCCAGATAACAA
>NZ_JAYJLJ010000013.1:0-143311 GCF_051948815.1 Aeromonas sp. Lyrl_2 | reverse complement strand
GGGGGACCGGTGAGTGAGTGCCTGCAGGACAACGGCAAGGCAACAGCAGAGAGGCAGCCGATTAGACTCAGGGCTACCGTTGCTAGGACTGTGGGACAGCAGCAGTGCCTGAATGAGCGAGGGCAGCCTAGGGCAGATCTCGGTGCTCTTCCCGAAACGTATTGGTGCCAATTTTTGCAAAAATTTCAGGAGATGCATGAATGTTGGCGGTTCGGTGACAATGGCATGAATTGCTCCAGAATTCATAAAAACACGTTCACATGAAGTTAGAGGCTGTCATTCAAATCCCACCCTAGGTTGCAGAATAGAGCCAAAAGACTCGCTAACACGCTTTGGGAACAATGCCCAACTCTCCCCATTGCTTGCCCTGCCCTACGTATAGAACTGGCGGCCAGCTCTAGGGACAGGACGGATAGGATGGCGGCAGATAGTAGCAGGATGTTGAACAGAGGGGGGGGCACGGGGGGAACTGGGGATGACGCTTCATCCTTATAAGTAGATTCACATTTTTAGCTATTTTTGCCCCCCACAGGTACCCACCAGTCACCAGGGGCCCCACCCGATCTGTAATTCCATCTGCACATGCCATACAGTGCCAGGGACTACTCACACTAGGGATGGAGATTTCAGGGATGAAAAAAACAGCATTAGCGTTGCTCTTGGCTGGGCTCTGTTTTGGTGAAACTACAGCCCAAGCAAAAGACTGGGAAAACACACCAAGTGCAGAGGTTAAACAAGCAGCAGAGCAGGGAGATGCCGATGCACAGGTAGCTCTTGGCTGGTTGTACTACGACGGTAAAGGAGTTGCACAGGATTATAAACAAGCTGTGAGCTGGTTCCGAATTGCAGCGGAACAGGGAGATGCGAATAAACAATACAACCTTGGACAACTTTTCGAGCTCGGTCTCGGGGGGATAGCAGAGGATTATAAGCAGGCCGAGTTTTGGTACCGTAGAGCTGCGGAGCAGGGAGATGCCAATGCGCAGCTAGCTCTTGGCTGGCTGTACTACAACGGTAAAGGAGTTGCGCAGGACTATAAACAGGCTGAGGTTTGGTTTCGGAAAGCAGTAGCACAGGACTCCGCTGGCGGACAGTTTGGTCTCGGGTTATTGTTCTTTGAAGGTAAAGGGGTCATACAGGACTATAAACAGGCTCAAACTTTTCTCCACAAGGCAGCAGTGAAAGAAGTTGCTCGCGCACAGTATTATCTCGGTTGGCTGTACTACGAAGGTAGAGGGGTCCCACAGGACTACAAGCAGGCTGGGGTTTGGTTCCAGAAAGCAGCATCTAAAGGGGTTGCCGACGCACAGTATGTACTCGGGCTGTGGTGTATCGAAGGAAAATACTATAAGCAGGCTGTTGATTGGTTTCGCAAGGCAGCAGAGCAGGGGTTCGTTGATGCACAGCTCAAACTTGGGGAAATGTACCTTAGTGGGAACGGTGGGTTACCTCAAGATTACAAACTCGCTTCGATTTGGTTCCGTAAGGCGGCAGAACAAGGAAATCCAACAGCTCAAAACAACCTCGGAGTTATGTATGAACGTGGAGATGGTCTGCCACAGGATTACAAAATGTCGTATGTATGGTATTCCGTGGCTGCAGCTAATGGATACTCCGCAGCTGTTGCATTTCGGAACAACGCAGCCAAGGAGTTGAGCCCAACGGTATTATCAGATGCACAGACACTAGCTGGTCAGTATTTTGAGAAGTACCAGCCAAAGGAGTGACCACTTCGACTGGTGCAAACTAAAGGGTTCCCTACTATCGGTGGATTGAAACGAGTATTTATTAACAATCGCGTCCGTATTGATAACCTGTAGGATTTCCGAGCTAAACAGCGACCAACTCAGCTATTTTTTGCGCAACAATTGACATTGTATCCTCTCCAGTATCCAAACCGCTTCGTGAGGCAAGCAAGGGGCTGACATTACGGAGGGCGTCATACGTTGTGTTATGCACTATTGGGACTAGCTGGTTACTCGCCAAGAGAGCCGAAAGCTCCTTATCTGCAACGCCCTCATTGGGAAGCCTCTTCAGCAGTGCAGGGGTAACCAACACAAGCCCAATTCGTGAATTTGCCAACCCCTTGTCGATAGCACGCATCATAGGAACGCCCAAGGCAAGGTCCTTCTCACTGAACCAGACTTTGACACCCGCAGCCTCAAGTAAGTCGTGCAGCTCTTTGGCTACTCCTTGTCGGTCATCCCATGCATGGCACAGAAATACATCACGAAGGTCAGGCTGTTGGACTGCTCGAGCTTCAACAGTCTCACGGATTGGTGTAAGTGACTGTACTTGGGCATACGTGTACACCACAGGTGAGCTAGCTCGCGACCAGCGCGGTTTTGTGCTGTTAGACCCGCTACTACCAGACCTACTGCTACTACCCGATGAGGGAAATGACGGGATGGTATAAGGAATGTAGTCAGTGTAGCCACTGTATCCTCCATAACGGCCACCACATGCGGGGCAATCTGCTGCTGCGGCAGCTGACCTATGTCCACGTACTGGAGCTGTACATCTAGCCATTTTGCAATTCTCCTTATCAAGTTGGATTACGTCGTTTAGCTTCAATGCTAGTAATTGCCTAGATTTCAATAACCTAGAATCATCAGCGTTGTTTTCTACTAAACCACGTTTATAACCCAAATGGGGCTTCACCTCAATTGATTCAGGAGTTAATAGTGTTTTGTGAAATTGTTCATAGAGCCTGTTCAATGGAAGCTTGTAACTTCTCGACGGCTACTCCACCACCGTACCTGTCGTAACTGATGGCACCATTGGTATGCCCCAAGATCGCCGCCGCATACTGTAGCGGTACACCATGATCCTTTAACGCTGTTGCCACTGTATGCCGCAGGCTGTGGAAGTCTTTATCTACAGGACGATGACGGCTAAACCACTGGCCCCAGAGATGGCTGTAACCGTCTTGTCGATGAGGTAACTCAGGGAACAGCCGCCCCCCTGCCCTTTCCTGCACGAAGTCGATAAAGCCACCAGCAATCAGCGAGGAGTGAATAGGGATCAGGCGGGCACTGTTGGCCGTCTTGAGCTTCTGGTCTGGGCGGTTGTCTCTGATGTTCAGGCACCATACCTCATCGACCTGTTGCACATCATCCGCGTACAACTGGCAGATCTCATTGGCCCTCGCTCCGGTATACAGGCCGAGCAACGCTATCCACTTGCGGTATGGCTCCTGTTCTTTCGCCCACTGGATCAACCTCTGTTTCTCCACAGATGTGTACCCACTGCGAGCATTGACCTCTTTGACCCGCTGTAGCTTGAGCCCAGCAAAGTGATTGACGATGCCCTCGTGGTGATTGCCGAGCCAAACGAACAACAGAGAGAGCTTTTGGAGGTACTTGTTGATAGTCGTCGGGCTCTTGCCTGAGTTCAGCAGCTCGTCCTTGAACTTGACCACATCAGCCTTGCTGTACGCTGTTGGAGGTCTGTCCCCCAGCGCCTTGATGAAGTAACCGATGTAGTTCTTCTGATTGCTGAGCTCTTTTGGTGCCCAGGACAACGCCTTTTCTTTCAGGTAACGCTCACTGAGTTCTGAAAGTACAGGGGATGCAATGGCAGAAGGAGCCGCAGGGACTGACTGAGGGGCTGGCTTGGTCGCAGCTGGTGTCTGTTGCTGTAGCCGCTGAGGCTCCGGCAGGGAGCTTGGCTGAGGTTCTGGCTGGACAGTCTCAGGCTTTACCCGAGAACGCGCACAGGCGAGCAACTGAGCCACTTGTTCACGAGCGACCAGCTTGTCCCGAGTACGGAGAGATTTCTTGATGTCTTTGCGGCGACCACAGGGGAGCACTGTCACCTTGCGGTAGTACCAGATACCTTGCGGAGAGAGCCAGAGATTCACAGAGAAGACTCCTGATTCATCCACACAAAGTGGATTACCAAGAGGTCTGAAGGGGGGCTATTAGCTGTAACTTATTGAATTGCAGAAACAAGTGGTGGCCCTACCAGCCACATCCCGGCACTCGAGTCCCCCGCCTTGGCTGCTACCTTCCGGTCCTGACCAGGTCGACGGGTTATCAATGCGAGAGGACCAATAGGACCACCGGCGAGGAGAATAGGCAAACTGGGCGTTCAATGCAACGGCTTTCTACCCTCCAACAGATCGTTTGCCTTATTTTTCAACAATGTCCCGTCCTGAATATGGTTTACACCTTTCCTCCCAATAAATGGAGAACCCGATGGGACAAGGTGTGAAACGGACACAGCGCGATTACTCGCTGACTTTTAAACTGGCACTGGTCGAGCAGATTGAAAAAGGCGAGCTCACCTACAAACAGGCTCAGGTGCGTTATGGCATTCAGGGCCGCTCCACCGTTCTGGTATGGTTGCGTAAACATGGTCGGCAAGATTGGAGCCAGGGGGCTTTTGTACGCGCCGCCAGGAGCATCACCATGCCTGACCCCGACAACCAGACGCCCGAACAGCGCATCAAGGAACTCGAGCAACAGCTGGCGCTGATGAGTCAGAAAGCCCAGTTCTTTGAGGCAGTCGTCGATGTACTGAAGAATGACTACGGCGTCTCCATCGTAAAAAAGCGACCCGGCAAGTCCTCTCGCAGCGGCAAGTCGAAAGGCTGACCATCGTCAGGGCTTGCCTGTTTCTGGGGATAAGCCGGCAGGCCTACTACAAGCGCAATCGGGTCGCCGACGAGCGCCATGCACAAGGGCTGCAGGTGGTGCGCTTCGTGCGTCAGGTTCGACTGCGACAACCGCGGGTGGGCACCCGCAAGCTGCATTATCTGCTGCAGGGTCAGGATGATGGCGGGCTCAAGGTCGGGCGTGACAGGCTGTTTCGGATATTGGCCGAGCACCGCCTGCTGGTGCAGCCCAGACGGGCGTACCACAAGACCACCCACAGTTTTCACCGTTTCTACCGTCATCCCAACTTGCTCAAGGCGGGGCCAGAGCAGGTTACGCCGGTGGCCCCGGAGCAGGTCTGGGTCGCAGATATCACCTATCTGCCAGCCAGGAGCGGACCGCTGTACCTGAGCCTGGTGACGGATGCCTACTCACGCAAGATAGTGGGCCATCACGTGCACGAAGGAATGCATGCCGAATCGGTGGCGATGGCTTTCAAGAAAGCGCTGAAGCAACGGCGTGGCGGCGGTGAACTCATCCATCACTCGGACCGCGGCGTGCAGTATTGCTCGGGGTTGTATCAGTCATTACATGAGCGGTACGGGGTGAAATGCTCGATGACGGATGGGTATGACTGTTACCAGAACGCGTTGGCGGAGCGGGTAAACGGGATTTTGAAAGGAGAGTTATTGTTGCAAAGCCCGCAGGATTTGACGCAAGCGCGGGAAATGGTGCGTGAAGCAGTAGATATTTACAACGCAGAGCGGCCGCATCATGCGTTGAAATACAGAACCCCCGATGCGGTACATAGGGGGTGCTGAGTAGAGAAATGCTAGTTGAAAATGTGTAAACCTATTTCAGGACTAGACACCCTTCTCTCCTCATCGGTAGGCAAGCCCGCCCGAGATAACTACAATGACGCTCTTTTTGATGTAACGAGTGACACCATGGCGGAACTGACTTATCTGGGCGGCTATCCCGACCCTCTCAAGGCACAGGTACAGCAGCTGATTGCGGCAGGCAAGCTGGGGGAGATGCTGGCCAAACGCTATCCGGAGAGCCACCAGATCCAGAGTGACAAGGCGCTGCTCGCCTACACCATGGAGCTGAAGAACCGCTACCTCAAGAGCTCGGCGCCCCTGTCAAAGGTGGTGTTCGATGGCAAGATCAACGTGATCAAGGATGCCCTCGGCCTGCACACCTACGTCAGCCGGGTGCAGGGCAGCAAGCTCAAGGCCAAGAACGAGATCCGCATCGCCGCCCTGTTCAAGGAAGCGCCGCCCCCGTTCCTGAAAATGATCGTGGTGCACGAGCTGGCCCATATCAAAGAGAAGGATCACAACAAGAGCTTCTACCAGCTCTGCCAGCACATGGAGCCCGACTATCATCAACTGGAGTTTGATCTCAGGCTCTGGCTCACCTGGCGCGATATCGACAAGGCCAACCGCTAGGCTGACAACCGTTTCAGGGAGGAAACATGTCATTCGCCGCAACCCCCTTTGGTGCCACCCGCTTTATTGCCACTTTGGTAATGACCAGCTTGGGCCGCGCTGCCCGTCCCCGCAGCTCGTCACACGGGCTGCTGGCCCTGCTGCTTCTGCTCGCGGGCCACAGCGCCCGGGCCGATGAGCGCTGGCAGAGCGACAGCTATCTCACCGAGAGCTTTATGGCCATCGCCATGGAGCGGGAGTATGGCGAAGCCAGGCAGACCCGTTTTGCCCGCTGGCAGCAGCCGATCCGGCTGCAACTTATCAACGAGTCGGGTGACAAGCCGCTGCAGGCCGACGTGGTGAAGGTACAGGCGGCCCATCTGGCCCGCATCACCGGCCACTCCATCAGCATGGTGGCCGCAAAGCCCAACCTCACCCTGATCATGACCGACTACAGCAAGATGAAGAGCTGGGCCAACCGCACCATGGGGGGCGATCCATCAGTCAAGATGGCGCTCAAGGAGGGGCTCTGCCTTGCCAACTTCGCAACCAATGCGAAACACGAGATCAGCCGTGCCACCATCATCATTCCGGTAGACTACAGCCGGGCCAAGGGTCGCTTTCTCGACTGCGTGGTGGAGGAGTTCACCCAGGTGATGGGGCTGCCCAACGACTCGGACAAGGTGTTTCCCTCCATCTTCAATGACAACAGCATCGACAGCTTTTTGACCGGGCTCGACTATGTGCTGCTCAAGATGGCCTATCACCCGGCCCTCAAAGCCGGAATGAGCAGTGACGAGATACGCACCGCACTGCCCATTGCGCTGGCCGACCTGCGCGCCAAAGGGGAGATCCGCGAAGCCAATCGCCGGGTGCAGCAGCAGAGCCTGAAAAGCTGGGCGGGGTTGTAACGGGCCAGGCTCAACCCAAAGCCAGAAACCACCGCGAGCCTCTCACCACCAACAAAAAACGCAGCCACCTGGCTGCGTTTTTTGTTGTCCGGGGATCTGCGAATCGATAGCGGGCATGCACGTTTATTCGCCGCCCATGTATCCAACGCCCGTGTTATCCACTGACAGTGCGGGATCAGGATGCGACGTTCTCTTCCGGCATCCAGCTCTCGGCGTTCTCCCACACCTCCTGCACCATGGCTTCGGCCAGCTCTTTGTCTTCCTTGCTGGCACGGCTGACGGTCAGGGCCATGGCGCTGCCCGGCGCGACCCGCACATGGATGTCGGGGAATTTTTCGCCAAGCTGCTTGAGCAGCTCCTGACGCAGCGCCTCCATGGTCGAGGTCGGGATCTGATGTTTTCTGTCGATGATGATTTCAAGACGCATAGGAAACTTCTCCATGATTTATAACTGTATTTTTATCCAGTATTCATGGGAAGTAAAGTGCCAACTTGCACCAATCAGAAAAGATCCAGCTGCTGACCACAGATCCGGTCGAACGACTCGCCGATAAAGGGCAGGATGGCGTCGGCAATGGGTCGCAACTGCTTGTCGATATAGTGTTCGTAATCGATGGCACTGCGCCGGTACTCCAGCGGCTCTGGGCCATTGAGGGTCATCAGATAGGCGATGGCGCCCCGATGCTGATAGCGCTGGGGCAGACCGCGACGCAGGTTCTCCTCATCGGCCAGCCGCGCCGCCCGCACATGGGGTGGCACGTTCTTCTGATACTCCTCGAGCTTCTGGCGCAGCCGTTTGCGGTAGATGAGCAGATCGTCGTGACGACCGGCGCGAGTCTCATCCACCATGGTGCGCACATAGCCGCTGGGATCTTCATCGTGAAACACCAGCTCATAGAGGCGGGTCTGGAATTGCTTGGCCAGCATGGTCCAGTCGGTACGCACCGATTCGAGCCCCTTGAACACCAGCTGTTCACTCCCCTCGCTGGCCTTGCCAACCAGCCCCGCATAGCGCTTCTTGCTGCCCTTCTCCAAGCCGCGGATGGTGGGCATCAGAAAGCGGCGGTAGTGGGTCTCGTACTGGATCTCCAGATAGCTCGGCAGATCGAACTCGCGCTTGATCAGTGCAGCCCAGTTATCGTTGATCATTTGCGCCAGTCGCTGGCCGATCTCGTCCGCCTCATCGGGGCTGGTCTCGCGCCCCAGATGAACGAAAGTGGAGTCGGTATCGCCATAGATCACCTCGAACCCCTTCGCCTCAATCCACTCGCGGGTCTGCTGCATGATGCTGTGGCCACGTAGGGTGATAGATGAGGCTAGGCGCGGATCATAGAAACGGCAGCCCCCCGACCCCAGCACGCCGTAGAAGGAGTTCATGATGATCTTGATGGCCTGGGAGAGTGCCTTGTTGCTGGCGGCCTTGGCCCGATCCCGCGCCGCCCACAGGGTGGCGATGAGTTCCGGCAAGAAATGCCGCTCGCGGGAGAACATGGCGCCGCGAAAGCCTGGAATGGCGTGCTCGGGGTGTTGCAACCCCTCGATGAGTCCCATGGGATCGATGCAGAAGGTGCGGATGATGCTGGGATAGAGGCTCTTGAAATCGAGCACCAGCACATGGCGATAGAGACCGGGTTTGGAGTCCATCACATAGCCGCCGGGGCTCGCCAGCCCCCCGTCGGCCGGCAAATTGGGGGCCACGTAGCCGCCACGATGGAGCCGCGGCAGATAGAGGTTGGTAAAGGCCGCCACCGAGCCCCCTACCCTGTCCAGCTCAAGACCGGTGAGGGAGGCGCGTTCGATGGCAAACGGGATAAGGTGGCAGTAATCGAAGATCTCCCACACCAGCTTGCAATCTTCCAGGTTGTAGCGGGCCAGCGCCTCCTTGTCGGAGTGGAACAGCTCGGTGATCTTCTCCCCCCGATTGGCCACGTCCTCGATATCCTTGCCACGGCCGAGCAGTTCGCTCGCCACCGCATCCAGGCTGTAGCTGGCAAACTGCCAGGTGGCGCTTTTGAGGGTATCGATGCCGTCGAGCACCATGCGCCCGGGGATAATGACGTTGCCGGTTTGGGGATCGCCCCGTGACGAGCGCCAGAAGCAGAGCTCGCGCCCCCGCCCGAGCCGCAGTCGCCGCTTGTTAAGCTCGGCGCGGCGCAGCAGCAGGCGAAAGTCAAAGTTGACCACGTTCCAGCCGATAACCAGATCGGGGTCATGCAGGCTGAACCAGCTCTCCAGCGCACTCAGCAGGGCGCTCTCGTCCTCTACCCACTGGACCTGGGTGCCCCAGCTCTCGGCATCCGCTTCCGGGGTGCCGATCATGATGACCCGTGCATCCTCTTCGCTGTAGAGCCCCACCGAGAAGAGGGCCCCGTCCATGGCACACTCCACGTCCAGCGATATCCAGGAGAGGGTTGGCGTCACCGCCTGCGGCGCGCAGCGTGCCTCGTTCACCTCCCAGTAGCCCTGCTTGCCCCCCTTTTTCACCGCCCGGCCATCGAAGCGCACACCAGCGGTGATGAAACGCTCCATCAGGAAGCGCTCTGGCAGCCGGATATCCGCCTCGAAGTGCTCCAGCCCACGAATGAGCAGCAGCTCGATGGCGCGGTGAAAGGCGCTCAGGGTAGCGAAATAGCAGCCCACCACGGGGCGACCGTCGAAGGTGTGCATCGGCAGGCGGCGAAACCGTCCGCTCACTCCGGCGCCTTTGAACAGCTCGGCGGCTTCTGCCATATGGCTCTGCGGCAGGAAGAACACCGGCTCCTGCCCCGGCACCACCACCCGTACCGGCCCCTGCGCGCTCCAGAGCCACATCACGATTTCGGTGGTTGCAGGCAGCCCGTTGCGACCGCGCACGTCCCGACCATGGCGGGTCAGGATAAAACCGTCGAGGGGCGGAGTGGCGGATACGGTGGGCTGGGTTGCAGTCATGAAGCGTAAAGGGGCTGTCCGAGAATGGGACTATTGTACGTTCATACAGTGCCTGCTCGCAATCGTCACGCTGGCTGCGAGGCGGGAGTCAAACTGGTAAGCTCGATCCGGACGTTATTCCCGCCCATCCCGTTCTGACCACTCTTCGCCGACGAAAGGAGTCTTTGTGGCAATCTATTCCCTGCTGGATCAGCTGGCTATCCCCTACCAGTGCTTTGACCATCCTCCGGTGTTTACCTGTGAGGAGGCGAGCAGGCTGCTACCCGACCAGCCCGCCGCCAAGACCAAGAACCTCTTTTTGCGCGATCCGAAAAGCGAGCGGCTGTTTCTGGTGGTGAGTCCGGAGGATCACCGGGTCGACCTCAAGGCGCTGGCGGTCATGCTCGGCGTCAAGCGGCTGAGCTTTGGCTCCCCGGAGCGGCTCGATGCGGTGCTCGGCCTCACCCCGGGATCGGTGACCCTGCTCGCCATGGTGCGCGACAGGGAAAAAGCGGTAGAGCTGGTGGTGGACGAGGCCATCTGGCAGGCCGAACAGGTGCAGTGCCATCCGCTGGTCAACACCGCTACCCTGATCATCCGCCTCAACGACGTGCGCCGTCTGCTGGCCCATCTGGACAGGGAGGCCATCGTCATGCGTTTGCCTGCTGCAACCTGCGATTAGCACAACCTCTGGCGGTTGGGTGCACCCTGCCGCCAACACAACCACCTTTCACGCAGCGAAATTGACTGACAAGACAATAAAATGGCTCCTTATGCGCTGATAAATCGAGTCAGCAGTCGCCATCCTGCAAGAAGTCGGAGGTGAGCACATTCGGCCATTTAACCCATTGATAATAGGTTGGATTCATGTTGTGATCGGCCACTGCCAGCGGGCGATACCCCATCGCCTGTTCGTTCACAGGTGACTTCCCAGAGAGCCCCTTGATGCCAAGTCTGTTTTCCTCGGCCCAGTTGTTGAGTCTGGTGCTGTTCGTCACGCTGTCACATGTGGGGGTCGCCACCATTTTCGCCGCCATGTGGCACACCCATCGCCAGATCAGGGCATTGATCTACTGGTCAGCGGGGGAACTGGTTATCGCGGGGGCTTTTTGCTGCCTGCTGCTGCGCCCCCTTGAGGGAAATGCATCCCTTGCCAATATTCTCTGCACCAACCTGCTGTTGATGTCGACCACCCTGCTCTATGAACGGGGGATGCGCCACTTCTTTCGCCGTGAAGCCGATCAACTGGGCTGGCTGCTGCCCGCCGTTACCCTCGGTGGTTTCGTCCTGTTTGCCCTGACCGCCCTGCAGCAACCCCTCTTTGATGTGCATAGCCGGATCATCGTGCTCTCCGGCGTGCTCTCGCTGCAGATTGCGCTGCTTATCTGGCAGCTCTGGCGCTACCAGCGGCTGGCCCCCGTCTATCGGGTGCTGCGCTTTGCCATTCTGCTGCTCGGCCTGCAACTGTTGTTGCAACTGCTGCGGATCGCCAAACACCTCTGGCAGCCGGAGCTGGCGGCCAACTCCTTCACCGACCCGCTGCTCGGGCCTGTGATCCTGCTCAGCCTGCTCTTTACCATCGCCCGCAGTTATCTGCTTCTGAGCCTGGTCCACACCCGCCAACAGCAAGCCCTGCTGGCCACCCAGCGCAAGCTGGAGCGTCGCGCCAATCAGGACGAGCTGACCGGCCTGTTCAGCCGCCACTATTTCGAACGCCAGGTGGCCCTGCGTGCCCGCGAGGTGACGAGCCCCGGCCAGCTGCTGCTGATCGATCTGGACAACTTCAAGCAGATCAACGACCGCCACGGCCACCCCGCCGGTGATGCCATGCTGCGGGCCGTGGGTCGGGTGATCACCAATACCCTGCCTTCTGAGGGCATGGCCGGTCGGCTTGGCGGCGATGAGCTGGCCCTGCTGCTGATGGCTGACCCACAGACCCTGCCAGACTACTGCCACGCCTTGCAGCAACAGATCGCCGAGGCGACCCGGGCGCTGGCCGGTGGCCCCATCAGCCTCAGCATCGGCCTCACCTCGCTGCACCCTGACGAGGGGTTTGAAGCGGCCTACCTGCGCGCGGATCAGGCCCTTTACGCCGCCAAACAGGCTGGAAGGCAACGAGCCTGCGTACAGGAGCTCCACCACAACGAGCCGCAGCCGCTGCCGCCCTGTGCGCTCCTGTCATGAGCGCAGTGCTCGCTCTGCAGTGCCGACCGGCCAGGCTGGCAGATACCCCGGCTTACCGGCGCTATGTCACCGAATGCGCCGAGGACGGACAGCCGCTCTATCAGGTGGCGCAATTTGACCCGGACGGCTGGCTACAGAGCCTGCTGGATCACGCAGAAGGGTGCAACTTGCCCAGTGGATACCTGCCGACCACCACCTATTTTGCCCTCGATGGCGAGGAGATCATCGCCACCCTGCGCCTTCGTCACGGTGACAATGAGGCAACCCGCCAGTGGCTGGGTCATATTGGTTACGAAACCCGCCCCTCTCGCCGTGGCGAAGGGGCTGCGACCGTGCTGCTGCGCTGGGTGCAACAACAGGTACTGGCGGCGCCGGTACTGATCTGCTGTGACCAAGACAATCTGGCTTCCCGCAAGGTCATTACAGCAGCCGGTGGCGTGTTGCTGGGACGGCGCTTCCATCCGGGGGATCGCAACTGGCTAGAGATGTATCAGCTAGCCCCCGGCCCCAGCCGACCATAGCCGCAGCAGTAATAAAAAGAGCGCCCCGAAGGCGCTCTTTTTGCGAACGTGGCAAGACCGTTAGTAGCTGTCTTCCTGCTCCGCCTTCATCCGGGCCTGACGGGCATAGGCCTCCTCCTCGGCGCTCTCAATCTCCTGCAGCACCGAATCGAGATCGATGGCGGCGCGGCTCTCTTCAAAGTGACCGGTCAGCTCGCTATCGGGGGTGAGTTTGCCATCTTCAAACAGCGCCCACATCTCCTGGGCATAACGGGTCTTGAGCAGCTCGGGGGCATACATGCCATAGTAGTTGCGCATATTGTTGACGTCCCGCTCCAGCATCGCCTTGGCCTGGTTGTTGGCGGCGGCATCCACCACCTGGGGCAGGTCGATGATGACCGGGCCCTGTTCATCCACCAGCACATTGAACTCGGAGAGATCGCCATGGATAAGACCGGCGCAGAGCATGCGCACCACGTAACGGATCACCTTGGCATGGTCGATGACCGCCTGCTCGGGGGTAAGCGCCACATCGTTGAGGCGCGGCGCGACATTGCCATCCTCATCGGTGATAAGTTCCATCAAGAGGACGCCATCAAGGCAGACATAGGGCTGCGGCACCCGCACACCGGCCGCCGCCAGCTTGAACAGGGCGTCGACCTCGGTGTTCTGCCACACCTCTTCATGCTGTTTGCGTCCGTACTTGGAGCCCTTCTCCATGGCGCGAGCGCTGCGGCTGTTACGCACCTTGCGCCCCTCCTGATAGACCACGGCCTGCTTGAAGCTGCGCTTGGACGCCTCTTTATAGACTTTGGCGCAGCGGATCTCGTCGCCGCAGCGCACCACATAGACGTCGGCCTCTTTGCCGCTCATCAACCGGCTGACGACCTCATCGACCAGGCCGTCATCAACCAGAGGTTGGATTCGATTTGGAATTTTCATGGCCGCCCTTTTACCCTATTTCCGCTCTCGAAGATAGCTCCGCGCACGCTCACCTGCCTCTCCCTTTCATAAGACACCCTGTTATCCCCTGTTTGCGCTGTTTTTGTCCACCCGTTCGCCTTAAAAACCACCAGCAGCAGACCAAATACGAAAGGCGCCTGTGCCAACAAAAATGGCCCGCAAGCGGGCCAATTTTCAAGGTTCGGGCGGCAAGCCCTGACGAATGCGCTGGATCCCCGCTTCATAGAGGCCGTCATCCCCCTCCTGATGCTCCAGGGTTTCGAAGATCTTGAGAAACCACATGTACTGCTCGGGATGGCGCGCCACCTGCATCTCTACCACCCGGTTCATGGCATTGACGTCTGCCAGCAGATCGGCGGTGGGATAAGGGTCAAACGGCGGCTCGATCTCCAGCAGATAGCGCCCCTCATCCTCGTCATAGCTGGCGAAGATGGGCACCGCTCTGGCACCGGTCAGCTTCACCAGCTTGGGCAAGGCTGGCAGGGTTGCCTTGGGGCGACCAAAAAAGGGAACAAACACACTCGCCTCGCGGCCGTGATCCTGATCCGGCAGGTAAAAAAAACTGGCGCCGGCGCGGATCGACTTGATCGCCGGTTTGATCCCGGCGCTGCGCTCATAGACCTTGCCCCCTTTGGCCCGCTCGCGGTTGATGTACCAGTCGAACACCTCATCTTTCGGGCTCTTCATCATGGTGCACATCTCGATGCCCATCATGGAGAAGTAGCGGCCAATCATGTCGACCGCCCAGGTATGAGGCACCACCAGGATCACCGGACGGCCCGCGGCTTGCTCCGCTTGCACATGCTCCCAGCCGGTGACCTTGATGCGGCGGGTCAGCCGCGCCTTGCTGCGCCAGCTGAGCTCGCCAAAGCCCATAAAGGTCTTGAGCCCGACCCGGATCGATTTGAGTAGCAGCGCCTGCCGTGCAGCGGCATCCAGCTCGGGAAAGCAGATCTTGAGGTTGGTATCGGCGATATAGGCCTGCTTTTTCGAAAAACGCAGCAGGGTTGGAGAGACCAGGTCGGCAAAGCGATCCCTCAGTCTCGCGGGGGTAAATGCCAGCAGGGAAAGCAGGCCCAGCGCACACCAGCTGCCCCACCATTTGGGATGCAGCAGGCGGCTATGAAATGAGGTATCAAATACCGGATCTAACGCAGACATGGCGGCCATCAAGTCATCAAAAACAAACGGTTATTGTAGTTATCCTGACATTTTTTTCTACCCTGGGGAGGCAGGCCATCGACCCGCAAGGCACTGATCAGACTAGTTATCATAAAAAATGGCCCACCTGGGGCCATTTCAATCAATCCAAATTCTGTGTCAACCGTGGGGCGACAATCCCTTGCGGATCCGCTGGATCCCCGCCTCGTAAAGGCCATCCAGCCCCTCCTGATCCTGACGGGTATCGAAGATCTTGAGGAACCACATGTACTGGCCCGGATGGCGCATCAGCTGCTGTTGCACCGTGTCGTTCATGCGACAGGTATCGGCCATCACATCCTCGGTGGGATAGTTGTCGAACGGTGCCTCAATCTCCAGCCGGTAGCAGTGATTCGCTTCGTCATAGCAGGCGAGCAGCGGCACCGCCTTGGCGCCACTGACCTGCACCAGACGGGGCAAGGCAGGCAGGGTCGCTTTGGGATAGCCAAAGAAGGGGGCGAAGATGCTCTTCTCGCGGCCATGATCCTGATCCGGCAGATAGAAGAAGCTGCGACCGCTCTTGATGGTCCTGATCACCGCCTTGATCCCGGCGCTGCGCTCATAGACGCGGCAGCCGTTCTTGGCTCGTGCACGGTTGAGGTGCCAATCAAACACCGGATTGCGCGCCCGTTTCATCATGGTGCACATCGGCACCCCGCGCTGGGTAAAGCAGTAACCGGCGGCATCCACCGGCCAGGTATGGGGCACCACCAGGATCACCGGACGGCCGGCCGCCCGCTCCGCCTCGATATGCTCCCAACCGATCACCTGCATCCGGCTCATCAGATAACGCTGACTGCGCATGGTGAACTCGCCAAATCCCAACAGACTCTTGAGGCCGACCCGGATCGAGGTCAGTGCAATGGCATCCCGCTCTTCCGGGCTCTTGTCCGGGAAGCAGATCTCCAGATTGGTTCTGGCGATATAGATCTGTTTTTTCGAGATACGAAACACCAGCGGTGCCAAGGCTTCGGCCAAACGGTCGCGCAATCGCACCGGCACAAAGGCGAGCAGCATCAGCACACCGAGCGCCAGCCAGCTGAACCAGTAGCGGGGATGCAGAAAACGGGCTTCAAAGGAGGAGTCAAATACGGGATCTTGGGACGACATGTATTGGGGTCGAGCGAAAAAGTGGTGCTGCATTGTAGTCGTCCTGACAGGTAATACCAGTTAAATCCATGGCAAATAGCCCGCCACGGGCGCCACATCAAAAAACCATAAAAAAATGCCCCGCACTGCGGGGCATTTTGCTCGTTACACAACAAGGGTGGAGGCTCTTTGTCCATCCATCGTATGACTGGTCGTTTATCCCGTCGCTCTCGGAGCGCACTGCTTATCCATTTCCCGATGTCACATCTTCTTCAAGACTTAACGGTGAGCACCCTGGCGGGCCATGCCGTTGTTCATTTCTGTATCACGCTGCGGCAGAAAAAACATCAGGTAACGCAGTGCCACATACCCGACGATGACGGTAGCCACCCCCAGCTCGAAGTGGGCCAGCAGTCTGATCTGCTCGACGTAGTGACTGCCTTGCGCAAACCCTTCAACCAGATGGGCCACTTTGAACAGAGCGGTGGCACCGATCACCAGCGGGAAGGTGAAGGCGGCATAACCCGGCGAAAAGGGCAGACGCAGCAGTTTGATAAAGGCCAGATAGATGATGCCGGTCATCAGGATGGCTATCCCCAGCAGCACAGCCACCAGCAGCAGTGACGGCTCCTGACTGACGGTCAGGTAACCGGCAAGAGAGAGGCTGGCAGGGGCCGCCAGAATGGCGATGGTCGGTTTGGCGGCATCCGGCACTTCATGGCTGAAGAGCAGGCGATAGAGCATCAGCGGCAGCATCAGGCCGTAGCAGATGATCCCGAACCAGAGCAGACCGTTGGCCAGCGGGGCAAATTGACCACCCGGGAAGGCGACGTCAGCCACGATGATCCCCACCGGCGGCACGAACCAGCTCGGCACCATGTGGTGGATTTCAAACTCTTTGGCGCGATGCCAGATAAAGGTGGCCAGGAACAGCAGGTGAACCGCCACGGCAAACAGCCAGAGGGCCTCGCCCGCTTGCGGCGCAATCATACCGAGCGCTTTGGAGACCACCATGGTGCCCATGGCATAGGTCGGAACCACACTGCCCACCACGGGGTGAGCGAGATCCTGCAACAGCAGGCGGGGGTGAAGCAGAAACTTGAAGGTCAGGATCACCAGCAGCACGGCCGCAATGGCAGCGCCCAGCAGTTGCATCCGGCCATCGAAGTGACCGGCATTTTCCCAACACCAACCAAGGCTGGCGATGCCCAGCGCCAGACCCGCCATGGGGGTTGGGGCGGCAGCCAGTGATTTACGGGTTCTTGCGATCATGATGACACCTTTCTATTGATGACTATGGCGATAGGATAATAGCCCCTTATCGTTTACGATATCTAAATGAATTAAATCAATCATTCAGGAAAACCAAACACGATGAAACTGACCCTGCAGCAGCTGAAAGTGTTCGCCACCATTGCCCGCTATGGAAACCTTGGCCTTGCCGCCAACGAGCTCTGCCTGAGCAAGGGGGCTGTCTCCCAGTCGCTGCAGGAACTGGAGCGCCAGCTCTCCACCCCGCTGTTTGACCGCATTCACCCCAGATTGCAGCTCAACAACGAGGGGCGCCTGCTGCAACCGGCCGCCGAAGAGCTGCTGACCCGGATGCAGGATATCGAGAACCTGTTCAGCCCCGATGCCGAGCCGAGCGGCCAGCTGCGCCTTGGTGCCAGCCAGACCATCGGCAACTACCTGCTCCCCACCCTGCTCGCCAGCAGCAAACAGGAGCTGGGACTCCCCCCCAAGGTGACCATCAACAACACTCACCTGCTCTGCCATGCGCTGGCCAACTTCGAGCTGGATATGGCACTGATCGAGGGGGAGAACCACCACCCCGACCTGCTCGCCGAACCCTGGCTGCAGGACGAGATGCTGGTGGTGGCGCCACCCGGTCACCCGCTTGCCAACAAGAAGGAGCTCTCCCTCTCCCGTCTGGGGGGCGAGACCTGGGTATTGCGTGAAGCACAATCGGGCAGCCGCGAGCAATTTATCCAGCAGATCCAGCCCGAGCTGCCCCGCTGGCAACCAGGGCTTGAACTCAACACTCTGGAGGCGGTAATGCTGGCGGTGGAGAAGGGGCTGGGGATCTCCTTTATCTCCCGGCTGGCGGTCTCTGATCGGCTCAAGGATGGGCGACTGGTCGCCCTTCCCCTCACCCGCCGCTTCCCGCGCCAGCTCTCCCTTATCTGGCACAAGCAGAAGTACCACTCCGCCTCCCTGCGCCACTTTATCCACTTCTGCCGGGCTCAGATGAACGATGCCGAGGCGATCAGCCCGGCGTAACGCCCGACCAGAGCGCCGCTGGCAGGCCAACATGCCAATGGCAGAAACGCAAAAAGCAGAGAGGGAGCCGCGGCTCCCTCTCTTTATCCAGAGAATCTGGTCTACGCCTGTTGCAGCGAACGCAACCAGCTGATCTCCTCGCCCCAGATGGACTCATCGATGGTCTCGAGGATCAGCGGAATGCGATCGAAGCGATCATCATTCATGATGTGGTGGAACACTGCCTCCCCCAGATTGCCCTCCCGCAAGCTGTGGTGGCGATCGACACGGCTACCGAAGGTGCACTTGGCACCGTTGATATGCATCCCCTTGAGATAGTGAAAACCCACCGTGCGGTCGAACTCTGCAAAGACGGCAGCGCAGCTCTCGGCAGTGCGCAGATCATAACCTGCGGCAAATGCGTGGCAAGTATCGAAACAGATCCCGACGCGGCTCTTGTCCTCCACTCCCTCGATGATGGTGGCGAGGTGCTCGAATGACCAGCCGAGGTTGGTCCCCTGCCCGGCGGTATTTTCGATTACCGCCGTCACCCCTTCACTGCGCTCCAACGCCCAGTTGATGGACTCGCTCACCAGTTTGAGGCTGGCCGCCTCGGGTATTTGCTTGAGATGACTCCCGGGATGGAAGTTCAGATAACAGAGCCCCAGCTGCTCGCAACGCTTCATCTCGTCGAGAAACGCATCGCGGGATTTGGCCAGACCATCGGGATCCGGGTGGCCCAGATTGATGAGATAGCTGTCGTGGGGCAGGATCTGCTCCGGCAGAAAACCGGCCTTGTCACAAGCCGCCTTGAAGGCACGGATGGTGGCATCCGACAAGGGGGCGGCCTGCCATTGACGTTGATTCTTGGTAAAGAGGGCAAACGCGTTGGCCCCGATGGCCTGGGCGCGGGCGATGGTATTCTCCACCCCGCCGGCCGCACTGACGTGGGCTCCGATATATTTCATACAATCTCCTCAATACGGCAAGCCGCCATTATGCCGCTCCCGCCCGGCCACGCCAAACCGGGATATCCGATAGCGGGTATCGACAAATAGCAGCGCCACCTTGGCGAATCGAAGCACTGCGTTTCATGGCGTAATCGGCCTGCACTGTAGCAACCGATCCGCAGAAGGGATAGTTAGAGCCCGTCCACGCCAGCATGGCGCCCATAAAAAAACGCAGCGTATCGCCGAGCAATAACGCTGCGTCTTTGGGTCTCTCGGCCGTCTCCCTTGCCGTGGCCCGAATGGCTAGCGACAAGGGAGCAAGAATGCGCGGGGAGAGTCGTCTTAGAAGGGCATCTTGAAGCCTGGCGGCAGTTGCATGCCACCGGTCAGTTCGCCCATCTTGGCCTTGTTTTGCTCTTCCACACGACGCACGGCATCGTTGCAAGCGGCAGCAACCAGATCTTCCAGCAGCTCCTTGTCATCTTCCATCAGGGAGGGGTCGATCTCGATGCGACGGACGCTGTGGCTACCGGTCATGGTGACTTTGACCATGCCAGCACCGGCTTCACCGGTCACTTCCATCTGAGCCAGCTGCTCCTGCGCCTTCTGCATACGCTCTTGCATCTGTTGGGCCTGTTTCATCAGGTTCCCCATTCCACCTTTACCAAACATATGTCGTCTCTCGTCTTGAAATCCGGCATCCAGCGCCGGGCTGTGGGCTTGTCTGTCCTAGATGGGGACAGCCAAACTGCTTTTCAACCGGAAGCAAGCTCCCGGCCACGGAATTTAGCGGTTGAGGGGCTCGATGCTCTCGTGATGAAGCACGGCACCAAACCGCTGAACTAAAAACTGCACGTTGGGATCCTGCTCTAGGTCCCGGGTCACCTGCTCGCGCACCCCGAGATAAAGGCGGTGTTCGATCTCGAGGGGGGTCTCCTGGTCAGGCACCACACCGAGCGTCACCTCGACCTGCACCGGTTGCCCCAGCGCTGGTCCAATGATCTCGGCCAGATCGGCGCGCGCCTTGTCGCTCACCAGATGGCGCTGCTCGGGTTTGAGGGTCAGTAACACCTTGTCCCCTTCTCGCGTCATCACCGAGTTGATGGCCAGCTGGCGCAGCCGCCCACCCACCTGAGTGTGGGCAATCAGCTCGGCCCAAGGGTCGCCGCAACCATTGAGTAGCGAGGAGGGGATAAGGCGAGTCGCCTCTCCCTCTTGCGGCTCGCTGTCGCTTTCGAGCTCATCCCAGTCGATGGTCTCCATCACAGGCTGAGGGGGTTCGCTCTGCGTCACAGGGGCAGCAGCCACTGCCGTGGTGGCAACGGGCGGCTGGGTCGCTGGGGTGGGCGTCACCGCTGGCGCCGCAGCGCTGCGCTCACCGGGTCGATAGCTCGGCTGCCCGTCGAGATCCCAGGGTGGCAGATCGGTTGGCTGGGCCGGAGCCGTGACAGGGGCGTGGCTCATCACCGGAGTCTGCTCGGCAAAGCCCTGATTGAGGTACTCTTCGTATTCCCCGTTGTCACCCTGCGGCTCGTAACTGTCGCTATAGAGATCCACTGGCGGCAGATCATCATAGTGACCCATCGCCGCTATCCCCTGCCCGGTCGGTTGACTGATCGGGGCTGGCTGTTGGGCGACGACCGGTGCAGCAGCGGGCGCGACAGGACGAGCTGGCGCAACCGGCACTGCGCGCGGCGCGGGCGCCGCTGGGGCATCCTGACCACGCTGGCGGCTGCGCAGCATGTTTCGCTTGCCAAGCAGGCTTTGCATGCTCGACACCGCTGAAACAGCTTCAGGTGCGCTAACCGGCGCGGTTGTCGGTTCGAGCGCGGGCTCGATGCTGGCAGTCAGCGGCTCGCCATGGGAATAGTCGGTATCGGCTGCGGCAGGCGCTCGATCATCCGCATCTGCGGGCTGTGCGGCTGAGTGCGCAGACACATCGGGCTGCACACGTGGCAACGCGGGCTCGGGTTGATACCCCATGCCCGCGGCTTCGCGCAGCAGTTCATCCTGCTGGCTGAACAGCTCGGCGGCTTGCGCCTCCTCCTCGCTGTCGGCGGGATTGCCGATGTCATCCGTCATCGCAGGCAGGGAGACATCAACCGCGGGCACGGCGCCGCTGATCGGAGCCAGTGCGGCCGATTCAGCGGCCGGGCGCTTTCCCGGCAAGGTGCCAACCGGCGTTGCATTGCTCATCATTGACGGGGGCAACGCGGTGAGGCTGGCCGGATGCAGGGCATCACGCCTTGGGGAGAAGGCGAGCATTCGCAGGCAGGTCATCTCCAGCGCGGTGCGGCCATCGGGAGCCCAGGGAAGATCTTTACGGCCACCCAGCACGATCTGGTAGCAGAGCTGCACCTCTTCCGGGCTCATCGCCTTGGCCAGTTGCAGCAGGGAATCAGCATCCGCCCCCTGCTCCTGCACGCTGGCAGGCAGCAGCTGCGCCATGGCGATGCGATGGAGCAAGCCTTCCAGCTCGGCGTGGAGCTGATCAAAATCGGGGCCCAGGGTGGCGATCTCAGTGATCTTGGCCATGGTCGCGGGGGCATCTTGCCGCAAAATGGCTTCCAGCAGCTGGTGCAGATGGCGGTGATCGAGCGTGCCCAGCATCGCCAGCACGCTCTCGAGGCGCACGCTGCCGTTACCGTGGGCCAGCGCCTGATCGGTCAGGCTCAGGGCATCGCGCATACTGCCGTCCGCGGCTTTGGCCAGGGCCAGCAGGGCGCGGGGTTCGAAGGGCTGCCCCTCCTGATCCAGCACCCATTCGAGCTGCTTGGCGATCTGGGTCTGATCCAGACTCTTCAGATGAAACTGCAGGCAGCGCGAGAGAATGGTGATCGGTAGCTTCTGTGGATCCGTGGTGGCCAGCAAAAACTTCACATAGGGAGGCGGCTCTTCCAGGGTTTTCAGCAGCGCGTTGAAGCTGTGGCGCGACAACATGTGCACTTCATCGATGAGATAGACCTTGAAGCGGCCACGGGCCGGGCGGTACTGCACGTTGTCGAGCAGCTCACGGGTATCTTCCACCTTGGTGCGCGACGCCGCGTCAATCTCCAGCAAGTCGACAAAGTTGCCCTGATCGATCTCGCGGCAGGTATCGCAGACGCCGCACGGGTGGCTGCTGATCCCCTGCTCGCAGTTAAGGCTCTTGGCCAGAATACGGGCGATGGTGGTTTTGCCGACGCCGCGGGTACCGCTCAGCAGATAGGCGTGATGCAGCCGTCCCTGATCCAGGGCGTTGGTCAAGGCGGCCAGCACATGTTGCTGGCCTACCACTTGTTCAAACGTATGGGGGCGCCATTTACGCGCCAGAACCTGATAGCTCATAAATCCATCATGCAGGGAAGACAGGGCATTGAGGCCGGATGCTAACACAAATGGCGGGCTGGCTGTATCGGCTATCGGTGAGAGCGGGAGGGATCGCTTGATTTTCAAACCGATGCCCACAAGGGCACCGGTTCAATGCAGGCCCGATGCAGAGGATCGGGCCGAAGAGGCATTACTCGCCGGCCAGCTCGACCAGTGAGACTACCTTGATGCCAGCAGCAGTCAGGCGGGCATCGCCCCCCAGAGACGGCAGGGAGATGATGAAGGCCGCATCGGCCACTTCACCACCGGCACGGCGGATCAGCTTGACGGTCGCATCGACGGTACCGCCAGTCGCCAGCAGATCGTCCACGACCAGCACCTTGTCACCGGGCACGATGGCATCGGTGTGCAGTTGCAGGGTGTCGGTACCGTACTCGAGGGCATAGGACTCCTCGATCACTTCGCGCGGCAGCTTGCCCGGCTTGCGGACCGGCACGAAGCCCAGTCCCATGGCATAGGCAACCGGTGCGCCAAAGATGAAGCCGCGGGCTTCGGTGCCAACAATCTTGGTGATCCCTTGATCACGATAATGATTGGCCAGCAGATCGATGGTGGCCTTGAAGGCCTCGGCGTTCTCGATCAGGCTGGTGATGTCACGAAACAGAATGCCCGGCTTCGGATAGTCGGGAATGGTCTTGATGCTTGCTTCGATAAATTTCAGGGTTTCCGGATTCATGTGTTGACCGCTTATTTTTTTGACCCAGGGGTGGCCATTTTTTCTCAATTCCCTTCTGCGGGAAATAAAAAAGCCTGTCACGCAAAAATGACAGGCCGACTCCATAGCATTATTGCTGCAATAGCTTAGGGACTTCACTTCACCATTGCAACTGGCTCCAGCACCGGCAGGCGCATTAACCAGGTGAGCAGGATCACCATTATGATAACCAGCAACCCCTTGACCCACAGCAGTGGCACCACCGCCAGCGACACCGAAAAGGTGAGCAAAATGAAGATAATGGCGCGCCGTCTGGCCTGACGACGAATGCCGCGATACTGCTGCCAATCCACGATGGGCGGGCCAAACCAGGGATGGGTCAGCAACCAGCGATGAAAACGGGGCGACGAGCGGGCAAACAGGGCGGCAGCCAGCAACATGAAGGGGGTAGTCGGCAACAGCGGCAGCACAATGCCCACGATACCGGTGGCAAATGCCAGCCACCCGAGCGCCATCAGACACCAACGCTTCATTCCTTCTCCTTGCGTGATTTATCTCCCTCTAGCCTAACAGAGTTTGAGCGGGTGCTGACAGCTGGCCGCAACCCCACTACAATCTGCGCTCTTTTTTCTTGCCACTCTCGTCGGAAAGCCGTTATGCGCGTTATTTTGGCCCCCATGCAGGGGGTACTGGATCACCTGATGCGGGAGGTACTCACCTCCGTCAATGATTACGATCTCTGCGTGAGCGAGTTTATCCGGGTCGTCGATCAGCTGCTGCCCACCAAGGTGTTCTACCGCCTCTGCCCTGAACTGCTGCAAGATGGCAAAACCCGCGCAGGCACCCCGGTGCGGGTACAACTGCTGGGGCAACACCCCGAGTGGCTGGCCGAGAACGCCGTGCGCACCATCGAGCTGGGCTCCCCCGGCGTCGATCTCAACTTCGGCTGTCCCGCCCCTACGGTCAACAAGAGCAAGGGCGGTGCGGTGCTGCTCAAAGAGCCCGAGACCATCTACCGCATCGTCAAGGCGGTGCGCGAGGCGGTGCCCGCCCATCTGCCGGTGAGCGCAAAAATTCGTCTCGGTTACGATGACAAGGAGCTCTATCTGGAGAACGCCCAGGCGGTCTTCCAGGGGGGCGCCAACGAGCTGGCCGTTCATGCCCGCACCAAGCGCGAAGGCTACAAGGCACCCGCCCACTGGGAGTATGTGGATGCCATTCGCCGCGCCCTACCCATCCCCGTCACCGCCAACGGCGAGATTTGGGATCATAAAGATGCCCTCGCCTGCGCCAGGGTCTCGGGTTGCGATGCCCTGATGGTCGGGCGCGGCGCCATCTCCCTGCCCAATCTGGCCAACGTGATGAAAACCGGCTGCCCGCACATGAGCTGGGCCGAGGTGCTGCAGTTGATGGTGAGCTATACCGAGCAGGATCTGGCCAGCGAAAAAGCCGACTACTACCCCAGCCGCATCAAACAGTGGTTCAGCTATCTCAAGCGGGAATATCCCGAAGCGGACCAGCTGTTTCAGGAGATCCGGGTGCTCAAAGAGACGGATCCGATCCGCGATGCCCTGCTGCAAGCAGCCAAAAGCCACAGCTAACCACGTTTAACTTGACGCATATCATCTTGATAGAGTTATCGGATCCCTATACTGCCCCGAATCTGTCGTCTGTCCTGTGGGGGATAATGTGTGTGAAATGACGCAAGCACAGTTGACTGTCTGGCGTAATCGCCTGCTGTCAGACTGGGCCCAAGTACGAGAAACGCTGATCGGTCAGCTCAAAGCCTGCCGCCGTGACGAGTGGGCCGAACAGGTCGGTCACTGCGAGCAGGATCAACTGGTGGAACTGACCAGCCGGCTAGATCTGCCGAAGGTAGAGCAGAGCGTGGCCCGCCTCAAGCGGATCGACGCGGCACTCTGCCAGATGGATCTCGGCCTCTATGGCCTCTGCTCCGATTGTGAAGAGCCGCTTTCCATCGAACAGCTGGAACAGGATCCGACCCTGCAACGCTGCCCGCGCTGCGAAGCCCGCTATCGCAAGGGATTCCACGCCCACGAACTGTGAGGGATGCACATCTGTGCATCCGCTCAACCCTCAGCACTGGTTACTCCGTCGTTCCTGTCCAATACTCAACCGTATCAGCCTGTTCGAGGGTATGCGTTGTGTACAGACTCTTGTTGTTATGGTGTTTGTGTTGCCAGGCTACGGCACAAGAGTCATTGGTCGTGGGCTGGGTCGACTGGCAGCCCTTCAGTTATCGCAATGAACAACAACAGCTCCGCGGACTGGATGTGGAGCTGCTCAACGCCATCTTCCTGCGTGCCGGTTATCAGGCCAGATTCAGTGAAATGCCCTGGGCTCGCGTGTTGCACGAGCTGAAATTCGGCACGGTTCAACTGGCCATGTCAGCCAATATCACCGCCGAGCGCCAGCAATATGCCCGCTTCAGCCACCCCTATCGGGAAGAGGAAACGGCCATCGTCATCCGTCGGCAAGATGCCGAGCGCTGGCGCGGGATCACCACCCTGGAGCAGTTGATCAACACCCCTGACTTTCATATCGGGGTGCTCAAGGGCTTTGATTACGGCAATACCTTCCGCCAGTTGATGGCAAGGCCCGAGCTGCAGCCCCGTTTGCAGATGCGCCTGCGGCTGGATCAGCTGCTGAAGATGTTGCAAGGGGGACGGATCCAGGAGTTTATTCTGGATCCCCACGGACTGCAGGAATGGCAGGATAAGGATGAAGTGCAGGATCAGCTGCATACCCTGCTGCGTATCGAAGTCACGCCGGTTCACCTGATGCTGAGCAAAGAGAGCACTACTGAGGCGCAACTGCAGCGGATCAATCAGGCTATCGATCAATTGAAACAGAGTCCCGACTATCAGCAGATCCTCGATCGCTACCAGTTCAGATCCCTGCATTCACAGGAAAACTCTCATAAGTAAGGGGAGCATCAGCTCCCCTTACTGTCTCAAGCAAACCCAATCCTGTCTCAAACAACCCTGGTTGCAACTTGCCAGGACGATTTGGTCACCGATAACGTGATGGATTAAGCCTGGCTATCAGCGTCCCAGCACAATATCGGCAAGGTGGGCGAAGTGGTGGATTTCGTGGGTGGCATCGCACTCGCCCGCTTGCCGCGCCGGGTTGTACCAGCAGGTCGCCAGCCCCTGCGCCGCCGCCCCGGCAATATCGGTTTTCGGGTTATCCCCCACCATCAGCACCCGGGCCGGATCTGGCTGCCCCATCAGGGAGAGGGTGTGCTGAAATATGGCTGGCGCCGGCTTGGTCACCCGGATCTCGTCGGAGATCACCAGCGGCTCGAACCACTCACTCCAGCCCAGTTTGCCGAGCCGCCCCCGCTGAGGCACGCTGAAACCATTGGTGATGATCCCCATCCGCACCTTGCTGCGCAGCTGCTGCAGAGTCTCGACCACCCCTTCAAGAGGCATGCTAAGGGCAATGATCTGCTCCAGAAAGGTGTTGTTCATCGCCATGGGATCGGCGGCGACCTGCTGGGCAAAGAGGGAGAAGCGGGTCTGCTGCAACGCCGTTGCATCGATCTCGCCGTCGTTGTACTGCTGCCAGAGCCCGTGGTTGAGGGCGTGGTACTGCGCCATGCTGGCGTCATCAGCCTGTACGCCATAGATCTGCAGAGTGTGCGTCAGCGCAGAGGCGACCGGAAAATCGAGCAGGGTTTCATCCAAATCGAACAGCACCCAGTCATAGCTTGGTTGTTTCACAGAACTCCTTGTTATCATTCAGATTGTTCAGAGGTTTGGCGACCAACTCTGCCAAGCGGGCTGGCCAGCAGATCCAGCGTGAGGCGCACGCCAAAGCCGGTCACTTCGCTGGAGACCACCCCATTGCCCCCCTTGTTGCGAAAACCGCTCAGGTCGAAGTGCAGCCAGGGGGTCTGCTCGGGCACGAAGTGGGCGAGGAAACGGGCCGCATCAATGTGATCCGGAGAACTGCCCGGCGCACACTGCAACAGATCGGCCCACTCGCTTTCGATGTTGTCGTCGTAATCGTCATCAAGCGGGAAGGGCCAGACTCGTTCACCGCTGCGCTGACCCAGATTGACCAGCGATGTCATCCATTCGCTGCGATTGGTAAAAACGCCGCTGTAACGGCTACCCAGCGCCCGTTTGCAGGCCCCGGTCAGGGTTGCGTAATCGAGCAGCAGATCCGGGGTATCCTGCACCGCCATTGCCAGGGTGTCGGCCAGTACCATTCGCCCTTCGGCGTCGGTATCGACCACCTCGATGGAGGTGCCATTGATGGCGGTCACCACCTCGCCAGGACGATAGGCATGAGGGCCGATATGGTTCTCGGCAATGGCCAGCCAGCAGTGTACCTCGTAGGGTAGCTGAGCCCGGCTGATGGCGTAGAGGGCCCCCAGCGCCACCGCGCTGCCCCCCATGTCCAGATGCATGCCATACATGCTGCCGGAGACCTTGAGGTTGTAACCGCCAGAGTCGTGACAAATCCCCTTGCCCACCAACGCAATGCGGCGCACCGGCTTGGGTGGATAGTAGCTGAGCTTGACCATGGCCCCCTGATTGTCTTCCGAGCCACGAGCAACGGCCAGAAACGCCCCCGCCCCCAACTCGGCCAGCTGCGCCTGATCATAGTGATGGCACTGCCACCCCTCATCTTGCGCCAGCTTGCTGACAAACTCGCGATAGCTGGCGGCCGTCAGCTCGGAGGCAGGTAACACCGCCAGATGGCGAGCCAGCCCGTTGCCCCCCGCTTCGCTATAGAGGCGCGCCAAGTCCAGCACCACCGCGGGTGAAACCTTGATCTGCTGATAGCTCCAGCTGCTTTCACTGCGGCGCTTGCTGGTGGGCAACGAAATATTGGCCGCAAGCAGGGCCGACAACATCACTTCGGCCAGCATGACTCGCTCGGAGGGGGAAAAACCTTCCAGATGCAGCCCGAGCCGCTCCACATTGAGCCCAGAAAGAGGAGCAATCCAGCCTCTGATCTGTTTATAGAGGCGGTGATCCCGCGTCACACTGCCGGCCACAAACATCACCTGCAACAGGGTATTGCCATGCATCAGGGTAAAGGGCGCTTTTTTCCCCAACGCAAGCTGGGTCTGGAGACCCGCAAGGGCGGGGAGCGAAAGCAAGGACTCCTTCTGCTCTTCGGCGATCAGCAGCAGTTGCAACGGCAGCCCTTGGGCAAGGGCTTCGGCCACCGTGGCATCCCGGCTTTCAATAGCAGGAGGAAGATAGGTGAAGGGAGTGATCACAGGCGCGTGCCTCATCCATGAAGAGATACCTGATGATACCCAACAAATGGTTGATACGACCAGTTTTGGTCTTGAAAAAGCGTCAGAAATAGCAGCAATCACCAGATGGTGACGAGCATCAAGACGGATTGTTCAATGGTTGGCAATACAGGAAGGGAACTTTCAGAAAGTTGGTTGCGGGGGCCGGATTTGAACCGACGACCTTCGGGTTATGAGCCCGACGAGCTACCGAGCTGCTCCACCCCGCGTCCGAATTGTCACCCTCAAGCCGAGCAGTAGCTTGGTGGCGTTTGTCTGCTTTCGACTGTTTACACAATCGCAGGCTGACGAAAAGTTGGTTGCGGGGGCCGGATTTGAACCGACGACCTTCGGGTTATGAGCCCGACGAGCTACCGAGCTGCTCCACCCCGCGTCCGAATTGTCACCCCCGAGCCGAGCAGTAGCTTGGTGGCGTTTGTCTGCCTTCGACTGTTTACACAATCGCAGGCTGACGAAAATTTGGTTGCGGGGGCCGGATTTGAACCGACGACCTTCGGGTTATGAGCCCGACGAGCTACCGAGCTGCTCCACCCCGCGTCCGAATTGTCTCGAAGTGGCTGAGCAGTAGCCAGTTCGATTTATCCTTTACCATCAACCGGTTACACCGGTTTGACTGGTCAGGATATCAGATGGTTGCGGGGGCCAGATTTGAACTGACGACCTTCGGGTTATGAGCCCGACGAGCTACCGGGCTGCTCCACCCCGCGTCTGAGGTCGCCAATAATAGGCGCCAGCGCACA
The DNA here is from genome assembly GCF_051948815.1 of Aeromonas sp. Lyrl_2. NCBI lineage: Bacteria > Pseudomonadati > Pseudomonadota > Gammaproteobacteria > Aeromonadales > Aeromonadaceae > Aeromonas > Aeromonas sp. Lyrl_2. The sequence goes on along the minus strand of NZ_JAYJLJ010000013.1, from coordinate 114,257 downwards.
GATTGCAAGTAAATATCTCAAAAAAAGTTTATTCGTAGATTAATCGGACAAATAGTGCGGTCATTAGCAGCATCATGCTGTTTTTTCAGGCAATCGAGTCCTTGCCAGGCATCCGGCACTACACTCAATAAGGTGAACACTCCTCATTTTGGGTAGGTAGAATATGCGCATCTCCGCCGGTCACTGCCGTCAGTTGGGGGCCACACCCGACAGTAACGGCGTCAACTTCGCGATCTGGGCACGCCTCGCCAGCCGGGTCGAACTACTGCTCTTCGCAAGCGCAGACGATGCGACCCCCGAGGTGATCCCCCTCTCCCCGCGCCTAAACCGCACCGCCTACTACTGGCATATCCATGTGGAGGGGATCTCGGTCGGGCAGCGTTACGCCTATCGCATTCAGGGCCCATGGCGCCCATATGGCGGCACCCGCTTCGATGCCGAGAAGGTGTTGCTCGACCCTTACGGCCGCAGCATCGAGCTTGGCGCCAATTACGATCGATGGGCGGCGGCCCGTCCAGGCAGCAATCTGGCTTGTTGCGCCAAGAACAAGGTGGTCGATACTCGCCACTACGACTGGGAAGGAGACAAACTGCCCGCTCACTCCCTCTCCCGCTCGGTGATCTACGAATTGCATCTGGGGGGCTTTACCAAGTCCCCGAGCTCCGGAGTCGATCCGGCGCTGCGTGGCACCTATCTCGGATTGATTGAGAAGATCCCCTACCTGCAATCTCTCGGTGTCACCGCCGTCGAGCTGCTGCCGGTGTTCCAGTTCGATCCTCAGGATGCGCCCAAAGGACTCTCCAACTACTGGGGTTATAGCCCCATGTCCTTTTTCGCCCCCCACGCCCAATACGCCTGCGGCGATGATCCGCTGACCGAATTTCGCGACATGGTCAAGGCGTTGCACAAGGCCAATATCGAGGTGATCCTGGACGTGGTTTACAACCACACCGCCGAAGGGGGTGATGATGGCCCCACCTTCTCGTTTCGCGGCATCGACAACGAGGCCTACTACATCCTCGACAACAACCAGAAGGACACCAACTATTCGGGCTGCGGCAACACCTTCAACGGCGCTCATCCGGTGGTGCTGCGGATGATCATGGACAGCCTCCACTTCTGGCGTCAGGAGATGCACGTCGATGGCTTCCGCTTCGATTTGGCCGCCATTCTGTCGCGGGATGAATCGGGTCAGCCGCAGGCCAATGCCCCCACTCTACGCACCATAGATACCGACCCCAACATCGCCGACATCAAGCTGATTGCCGAAGCCTGGGACGCGGGGGGGCTCTATCAGGTGGGGTCACTGGCCGGCGCCCGCTGGCGTGAGTGGAACGGCCAGTTCCGGGATGATGTGCGCCGCTTTCTGCGCGGGGATGACAACAGCGTCACCGCCTTTGTCGAGCGGCTCTGCGGCAGTCCCGACATCTACCACTATCACCACGCCGATCCCGAGAAAAGCATCAACTTCGTTACCTGCCACGACGGTTTTACCCTGTGGGACTGGGCCAGTTACAACAGCAAGCACAACGAGGCCAACGGGGAGGAGAATCGTGATGGCTGCGATCACAACTTCAGCTGGAACCACGGCCATGAAGGGGTAACGGAAGATCCCCAGATCAACGCCCTGCGGATGCGTCAGGCCAAAAACATGATGGTGGCGACCCTGCTCTCGGTGGGCTCCCCCATGCTGCTGATGGGGGATGAGCTGCTGCGCACCCAGCGGGGTAACAACAACGGCTACTGTCAGGACAATGCCACCTGCTGGATGAACTGGCTGCCCAATGCCCGAAGTCAGGAGATGTTCCGCTTTATGAAGGAGCTGATCCAGTACCGCAAACACCTGTTCCAGCGCCCGGAGCAGGAGAGCATGCCGCTGTCGCTCACCGAGATCCTGCGCCACAGCGAGATCTGCTGGCACGGAGTCAACGCCGGGCAACCGGATTTCAGCCCCCACTCCCACGCCATCGCCATGTCGGCGCTGTCGAGCGAGACCAAGCTGGCGCTCTATGTGCTGTTCAACGCCTACTGGGAGCCCCTCACCTTCAACCTGCCGAGCCCGCCCAAGGGGGTCGGCGGCTACTGGCGGCGGATCCTCGATACCGCCCTCCCCTCGCCGCAAGATATCTGCACCTTCGGCATGCCGCTGGAGGGATTGACCCGCGAATATCTGGCCCAGCCGCGCAGCAGTTGCCTCTTTATCTGCGGGGCCGACGATTTCTATTGATCGATTGCTGTGAATTGATAGCAGCGATACCTGCAAGCCAGATATGCAAAAGCCCCGAGTGTTGGCTCGGGGCTTTCTCTTTTCAGCGTCAGATCAGCTGGTGCAACACACTGGTAGCGGCGATCTGGGCGATCAGCAGGCCACACAGGGAGGTGGAGACCACCACTGGCGCGGTATCACGCTGCAAGTAGAGCGGGCTGAACCAGAGCAGCAGAGAGGCCACCAGCAGCGCTGCCTGGGTCACCACCGCCGGGATCAGGGCATCGAGATTGGCCTCCCCCCCTTGCCAGCCCACCAGCACTGCCAGCCAGACAAGGCTGGCCATCGCCCCCACCAGACCGGCCAGTGGCAACAGGGTGTTGAATGCCTTGAGACGATGACGGGCCCGCAGCAGCATCAGGTGGGCAAAGGCCGCCCCCAGCATCGCCATCTGCAGCAGACCGCTCACCCAGCCCTGCAGTTGCAGCAGCCCGATGCCATAGAGAGCGAGCGGCAACGCCGGTAGCCAGAGCAGTGTCGAGGGGACTGAACGCTTGCCCTCCAGCCGTGACTGGGCCAACGACAAGCCGACTCCGAGCACCAGTGCTACACCACCACTCCAGATGAGCCAACTGGCCGCCTTGGCCTCGACCGCCAGCATCAGGGAGAGCGCGGTAATAACCCAGATGGAGAAGAGCTGCTGACTGATGCGCGAGCGCTGGCCAGGGCAGATATCACCGCGCCACAGCACGATACCGAGGGCGATCAGGGCGCCAAGCGCCATCAATCCGGTGAGGGGAAAGAGCCAAAAAGGGAGTTGGACGAACACGACGCCTCCAGCAGTAAAGATTCGAGGTGCGCCACCGGGGCGCCAGAGAGGGCCGAGTATACCCAAACCGGCGGATATCCCCAATCGCGACAAACAATCGTGGGCAAACAATCCGGGGCAATTTGCTGCCAGCAGAGCCCACCTTGAGGGGCGCCCTGCTGGCAGCCATGCCCATAGTGACGGGATGTAGCGCTGGCTTTAGCCCTGACCGCGGGCCAGCGCCACCACCCGGGCAAACATCTGGCGGATCACCGGCGGAATATGTTCGGCGCCGAGCCGCTCCGCCTCTTCCACCACCGCCAGCGCCATTCCCGGCTTGCTGCGGTGATGAATAGCCTTGTTGATGATGTGACTGGCGCTCCACATGGCGCGCCCGCCCACCCCAGCCTCGCGACGAAACACAGCTTCGAAACCGTTGTGATAGAGGTAGTGCTCGATGTCGGCGGCAGGGAGCTGGGTCAGTCGGTCCCGCTCCCGCTCTCCCTTGAGCTGGCCACGGGCCGAGGTGGCATACTTGAGCCCCGCCTCGTCACCATCGGTCAGCAGGTGCCACTCGATGCCAAAATCCCGCGCCACCTTGATGAGCGGCGACTGGCCGCACTGGGCAAACTCGATGATCCGCACCCCCTCGGCCCGCAGACTGTAACCGCAGATCTGCGCCAGCTCGGAGAGCAGCCAGATCTCGGTCTCCCCCTCCACCAGCAGCCAGCAACGGGCAAACAGCGACATGGGGCGGTTGATCCGCACATGGAAGGCGATCTTGCGCAGATCGTCGCTGCTGTAGCGCTCGCCCCCCAGCTGGTGACAGAGGATATCCTGCTGACGGCGCACCAGCCGCCGCACCTGATTGAGCGGCAGGGAGGAAAGCAAGTCTCCCGAGTTGGTGGTGAGCAGCTTCTGGCCCGGTAGTTGTTCCAGCAGCCCCCACGCCAGCGCCAGCATGGTCGGGTGCAGCCGGCTCTCCGGGTCCTCCAGGATCATGATGGGACGGGCCCCCTCCTCCAACTCGCGGTTGCCCCGCGCCTGCAACAAGGTAGCCGCCATCCCCGCCATCGCCAGCTGCAGCGCGCGGTTATCGGCGCGGCGCAGCAGGGTATGCAGGTTGCCAGGATTGCGCAATGTCATGGGGCGATTGATGATGTCGCGCTGACTGCGCGGCTTGTTCTTGATGGGGGCCAGAGCGTTGAAGTAGTGATCCATCAGCTGGCGCACCGCCTGCAATGCCTCTTTGAGCTCCGGCTCGCCGATCCGCTGGGGTTCGTCGATCAGCTTGTCCGCCAGCTCGCTCAGGCGATGCTCGGAGAGATCTCCCCACTGCAATGTCTCCACCCCGTTGCGAGCGGTACGGGCGTCCCGCAGCCGGAACACCGGGTTCATGGTGATGAGCATGCAGACCAGCTCGTGGGTGTTGGCGATGGGCAGGCTCTTGCCTACCCCGTCGAGAAAGTCGTGAATGGTGAGCACTGAGCCATCCGCCTGCTGCTCGGCGCTGGCGCGATAGTGAATGCGGTGGAATTTGTCCTTGTGCAGCACCCAGGAGGGGCAAAGACGGGCCAGCCGACGGGAGTGCTGACACATCTGGGGTCTGTGCTCACTGAAGGTGAGCACCAGTTGCAGGTGGCGCGCCGGGGCCAATTCGGGATCTTCCGGTTGGTGAAAATCCTCGGCGGTGAACTGATAGGGCTCGGCATCCTGCCCCAGCAGACACCAGAGGGCGCGCAGCAGGCTCGATTTACCCCAGGTATTCTCACCGATCAGTACTGTGGTGTGATCCAGCCCGAGCGACAGGCGATTTATACCGCGAAAACCTTTGACTTCAATACGTTCCAGAAACATCCAGCCATGTCCACATCATTGTGATGGGGCAATAGTGGCAAAGTTACCGGAAAAATCCTATCGCAGGCGGGGCTTTTTCAACGTGAACTGTGAGGCACTGCAGGTTCGGGAGGGGTAACAACAGCGGTGCGATCTTGCGGGGCATTCCAGTGGCTGAACCAGAGATGACGGGTACGGATTTGACGTTTGCGATAATTCAATGGGCATTCCTTTCAATGGATAAGTGGTAGAGAGTACACCTCTTTTGCCCAAAGTCTCAGGGTTATCTGTGACGAGAAGATGACAATTGTGCCCGCCACTGCCCCGGCGTCAAACCAAACGCCTCGCGAAAACGATTGCTGAAATGGGCCTGGGAAGAGAAGCCACACTGACTGGCGATACTGGCCAGCGGCTCAGGGCCGGCCAACAGCTGCTTGGCCCGTTTGAGACGCAGCCCCAGCAGATAGCGGTGGGGCGGGCAGCCGAGACTCTGGCCGAACATGCGGGCAAAGTGATACTCGCTCAGCCCCGCCTGCTGGGCCAGCTCTGCCAGCGTGACCGAATCGGCCAGATGGGCCTGCAAATACTCCTGCACCCGCTTGATCACCACGGGCGCCAGCCCGCCGCGCAGAGGCGGCAGACCGGGAGCCTCCTCGGTGTGGTGGCGATAGGCGTGGAGGATCAACATCCAGGCGCCGTGGGAAAGCGCCAGCCGATCGACCCCGTGCTGCCACTGCAGTTGCATCAACTGGCGCTGCACCAGTCCGGCCGCCTGCGGATCGTCGATAAAGGTCTTGTCCACCAGTTGCAGGTGGCGCCCCTCCTTGTCACACACCTCCTCGGCGATACGGGTGAGGTGAGCCGGGGTGAAGTAGAGATGAAAGAAGCGGAACTCTTCGCGCACCAGCCACTCGGATCTGTGGTGATCCGGCATGATGCACACCTTGCCGGTGCCGCCGTGGCCACCCGGCCCATCGAGTCGCTCGGTCTGCTCGCCTCCTTGCAGATAGACGCTCAGGGTGTGGTGGCCCGGCTTGTGATAGCGGGTCTGGTCATAGCAATTGCGCCAACTGGCGACGCCAAGCCCGGGTTCGAGCCAGCAAGCGTCCTCCAGCCGGGCGCCGGTGCTGACTAGTGCATCAAATACCCCTGCTGTTTTCATTCGCCCCTGCCGCCTGTTCCGGTGTACATGTTATGCCGCTGCCATCCATCTTACCGACCGCGCCCGCAGATGACAGCGCAGGGAGATGAAAAACCGCAAGATGGTGCAATCCAGCCATCAGGGCTCGCCCCATAGTGGGTCATCTCTCCCTGACTCACCGGAACTGTGATGAACCTGATGCTCTATCTTGCCACCGTGCTTATCTGGGGCAGCACCTGGATTGCCATCGCCTGGCAACTTGGCCCCATCCCCATCGAGGTATCGGTGCTCTACCGTTTCCTGCTGGCAGCGGTGGCACTGTTTGCCCTGCTCACCGCCAGCGGCCGCTTTCCACGCCTCCCCTGGCACGGCCAGCGTTACGCCGCACTGCTCGGTGCCCTGCTCTTTTCCACCAACTTTCTCTGCTTCTACCACGCCACCCGCTATATCCCGAGCGGCATGTCGGCGGTGATCTTTGCCAGTGCCAGCATCTTCAACGGCCTCAACCTCTGGCTGTTCGAGCGCAAGCGCCCCACCCTGCGCTGGTTGCAAGGCTCCTTGCTGGGACTCTTTGGCACCCTGTTACTGTTCTGGCCGGTGCTGGCAGATGCGCAATTGGGTGCAAACGGCTGGAAGGGGCTGCTGCTCGCCTGCGGCGGCACCCTCTGCTTTTCGCTGGGCAATCTGGTCTCGGCACGGGGCCAACGCCACGGCTACCACGTACTGCAACTGGTGCCCTGGGGCATGGTTTACGGCGTGGTGCTGTTGCTGGGCTGGGTCACATTGCTCGGGCAGCAACTGATGGTGCCAACCGATGGCCACTATCTGGCGGCCATGGTCTACCTCGCCCTGTTTGGCTCGGTCATCGCCTTTACCGCATACCTGACCCTGGTGGGGCGCATCGGTGCCAGCAAGGCCTCCTACGCCACCGTGCTCTTTCCGTTGGTGGCGCTTACCCTCTCCACCTTCTATGAAGGCTTTGTCTGGCAGCCGGTCTCGGTGGTCGGGGTGGTGGTAAGCCTCATCGGCAATCTGGTGATCTTCGCGCCGCCCTTAAGCGAGTGGCGCATTCGACCGGCAAAGGCAGCAAACGACCCTTGCTCCTGAACCAGTCAGCCCCTAAGGTAGCGCTGATCAATCTGTGACGATCCTGATGGCGATAAACAAGGGGGCGAGATGTTACTGGAAGGGCTGGAGACGCTGAGCCTGCTGGCAAGTGAAGGAACCATGGCCAAGGTGGCCAGTCGCCTCTATATCAGCCAGTCGGCAGTGAGCAAGCGAATTGCCCAGCTGGAGCAGCGCCTTGGCAAGAAGCTGATTGAGCCGGAGGGGCGCCAGATCCGCCTAACCCCGCAGGCAAAGGAGCTGCTTGAGCGAGTGGCCCCGAGTCTGGCAGAGATGAAAGGAGTACTGGCCGATAGCCAGGATCTGGCGGATCAGAGTCCCCTCCCCATCGCCAGCTCCGAAACCCTGCTGGCGGGTTATCTCGCCCACTTTATGCGCGACTATCTGGAGCGCGATCCCCACCTTGCCCTCTCCACCCACCACACGCCGGTCATTCTGGCGCGGGTGCGCAGCGGTGATGCCCTGCTCGGCATCTGCGCCGGTCGGCTCCCGCCCGGCCATGGCCTCGACGCAGACCTGCTACTGGAAGAGCCCTTCTATCTGGTGGGCGAGGCGCAGCAGAGCCTGCCGCCAGCCAGCGCAGAAAGCAGGCGCAAGATCCTCACCATGGATCTGGAGAACCCCTCCAACCGCTACCTGCGCGAACCGCTGGCAGATTTGGGGCTGGAGCCCGCCATGGAGCTCGACTCCTATCTGGCGCTCATCGAACTCGCCAAGGCAGGTATTGGCCCTGTGCTGCTCCCCGCTGGCCTGCTGGGGCTGGTGGGCGAACAGGGGGAGATGGCGCGCCCACTGCCCGGACTGGGCCGCCCCCTACATCTGGTCTACCGGCCAAACAGCCTAAAGCGAGAGCGGATCGCCAGGCTGGTGAGCGCCCTGCACCAACACTTTCGCCACTGCAGCGACACGCCGCACTAGCCGTGTAAAACACCAGATATGACAACGGGGCCCAAGGGCCCCGTTAACAATTGCGATGCGGCAAGCAAGGCGCACATCAGATCCAGGCAAACAGCTCCGGATACTGGCTCCACACCAGCTTGGCAGACATCAGCAAGGAGACGGTCACCAGCAGCGGCTTGATCAGCTTCACCCCTTTTTTCAGCACCATTTTGGAGCCAAAACGGGCGCCGATAAACTGCCCCAGCGCCATGCAAAAACCAACACTCCACACCACCTTGCCACCGAGCGCAAAGAACAGCAGGGAGGCGATATTCGAGGTGAAGTTGAGCAGCTTGGTATGGGCGGTGGCGCGCGCCATGCCAAAGCCCGCCAGCGCCACGAAACCGATGGCAAAAAACGAACCTGTGCCCGGCCCGAAGAAGCCGTCATAAAAGCCGACACCGCCCCCCACCAGCAGCGCAAACAGCATGGGAGTCAGACGGCGGGAGCTCTCGGCATCGCTTACCCGCGGCGAGAAGTAGAAGTAGCAGGCAAAGGCCATCAGCAGGAAAGGGAGCAGGCGCTCGAGAATGGCGGCGTCTATGGTCTGCACCGCCAGCGTGCCGATAGCCGCACCGATAAAAGTGCAGATCACCGCAGGCCAGATCATGGCCCACTCCAGCAGCCCCTTGCGGGCATAGAACCAGGTGGCGGAGAAGGAGCCAAAACTGCTCTGCAGCTTGTTGGTGCCAAGCACCAGCGCGGGGGGCATGCCGGTGGCCAGCAGAGCAGGTACCGTCAGCAGACCGCCGCCGCCAGCGATGGCATCGATAAAGCCGGCGATGAGCGCCACACCGAACAGGGCAAACAGGGTAACCAGTTCCAATTCCATCCATAGACCTCACGAGAGTGGGTTGCCCGAAGGGGTCAGGCAACCGGAGAACACCAAAACGACGTTGTGCGGGGGGCACAGGCTGTTCGCTATCCTAGCGGGCCACTGACCATGAATCTAACGAAACAGTGGCAGCCAATTGATTCCTGATTTTCATTGATTTGAGCTGTCAGGCCCTGCCCCCTCAGAGGGCTCCGTTAGCAAGCCGGTGAAGTGACGTTCGCTTCCTTGATCGCCGCCAGCGCCTCACAGAGATGATCCTCATCGGCACCGGGGAAACGGCTGACCCGACCGGCCATGTAGCGGCTGCTGAACAAGTTGAACCAGTGCTGCAGTGCCTGCCCCGCCTTGAGCTCCCCCGCCACTTCCAGCACGCAGGCCGCCACTTCGGCGGTGCAGAGGTGCTCCTCGCTGTTGGCGACCCGCATGCCGTAAGTGGAGAGCGCATCCGGTTTGATGGCCAGCACCGGAAAACCGTCCAGGTAGGGGCTCTTGTTGAACATCTTGCGCGCCTCCGGCCAGGTGCCGTCGAGCAGGATAAATAGCGGTTTTTTACCCGGTGCCAGCGTCACCTCGCCGGTCAGGCGGGCAGGCTCCTTCTCGCAAGCGGGAAAGACCACATAGGGCTGCCAGGCGGGATCGGCCAGCAGGGCCAGCAACTCGGGATGGGGCTGGGTACGTGACCAGAGAAACGCCCAGGTGGAATCCGGCAACACATCGGCGATGAGGCGACCGGTGTTGGAGGGCTTCATCGGCTCGCTGTCATACATCAGCAGGCAGAAACCGGCCTCCGCTTTGAGCTCGGGGCGCCACTCGCAGGCACACCAATCCTCGCGCAGCTGACAGGCCGGACAGCGGGCCAGGGTGCCGCCACGGGCAAGAAACGGTCGGGTAGAGATACTCTTGCGCCAGGCCCGCAGGCGGTTGACGGCGTGATCAGGAACAGGCTTCATCTAGGTTCACAACTGGAGTCAAAACAGGAACGGCAGCGGCACCAACATGTCATGGCGCCACAGGGCGCGATAACAGGGGGACTGCCGGAAAAGCGCAAGATTGTACCGAGTTACACGCTGGCGGAACAGCAATCCCTGCCCCTTTCGCCAGACACAGTGCCAACTCCTCTTGCCTTACGACTCCTGACAGCTACGCAGCAGCTCCAGCAACAGGCTGCCATCGCGCAGTGCCTTGTGCACCTGCACCGAAGTGGGCTTGGTGGGATCTTCGTAGAAGTGGGTGGATTCAATCTGCAGCCGCACCAGATATTCGGCTGGCAACTGGCTGGCCAGCGACTGGTGCAACATGGGGAACAGCAGCCGATCGGCACGGGTGATCTCGCCCCCCAGCAGCAGCTTGCCCGGATTGAGCAGGCAGATGAGATTGGAAAGCACCTTGGATAGGCGACCCGCCGCCTGATGGAGAATATCCTGACAAAGGCCGTTGCCTGCCAGTGCCAGCTCGCACAGCTCGCGAATAGTGACGCTCTCGGGCAAGTCGTGCTCCTGCATCCGCTCGCGCAAATCCCGGTATTGCGCCTCCAACGCCTGATTGGTCACCAGGGTGCAGGCACAGCCAAAGCCGCCGCAGTAGCAGCGCTGGCCATAGGGTTCGAGCTGCAGGTGGCTGAGATCTCCGAGCAGCGCATTTTCGCTCTCGATAAGCTGGCCATTGACCACCATGCCGACCCCGATGTCGTTGTGGACAAACACCAGCACCGCATCGGCGCAATTTTTGGCGGCCCCCCACTCCCGCTCGGCCTGGATCCAGGTGCGCACATCACCGCTCACCAGCACAGGTACCGAGAACGCCTGTTGCAGAGTCGGGCCAAGGGGCCAGTTGCGCAGATCGTAGAAGGGGAAGTGCTTGACCATGCCGGAGTGACGCTCTACCTGACCCGGCAGGCAGAGGGCGATACAGGCCAGACTGAGGGACTTTCTCGGCAAAAACACCTTGATGGCGTGTACCAGACTGCCCAGCAGATCGGCGCGCTCCTCCTCGGTAAAGAGGTGGCGCTGGCGGGCCAGCGAGCGACCGGAGAAGTCAAACAGCGCCATATCCACGTAGCCACGGCCAAGACGCATGGAGAGAAACTGGAAGCGGCGCTCGTTAATGCGCAGCAAGGTCTGACGACGGCCGCGCCCCACCGAACTTTCACCACAGGTGACCACCAGCCCCCCATCGAGCAGCTCCCGGGTGATCTTGGTGATACTGGCTGGCGAGAGACCGGTCAGGCGGGAGAGATCGGTGCGCGACAGCTCCTTGTGCTCTTCCAGGCTGGCATAGACCAGGCCGTAGTTGAGCTGCCGGATCAAATCGATACTACCTTTCACGATCTCATTCATAGGGTATGGGGCAAAGGCTGAAAAAAAGAGGCTGGCAATTTTCACACATTATTGGTCAATCCCCAAATAAAGTGCGGCCTGAACCGGGGGTCAGGCCGCATCTTGTGGTTGCCGTCACGGACCATTGCAAGATCAATAACGGAATTGCGACACCAGTTTGCGCAATTTGTCGCCGGTACTGGCCAGATCGCGGGTGGTGCTGTTGGATTCCACCGCCGCGCTGGTCAGCTCGCTGACAATCTGCTGAATGGCCACCAGGTTCTTGTTGATCTCCTCGGAGACCGCGTGTTGCTCCTCTGCGGCGGTGGCGATCTGGATGTTCATGTCGTTGATGGTACTGACCGCCATCACCATGCTGTCGAGGGAGCTGGCGATATGGCTCGCCTCCTGCACCGTCTCCTGGCTGCGATCCTCGCTCGCCTGCATCACCTCCACCGCCTGCTTCACCCCGCCCTGCAGACGTTGCAGCATCTCATTGATCTCCTTGGTACTCTGTTGGGTACGACCGGCCAGCGAACGCACTTCGTCTGCTACCACCGCAAAGCCGCGTCCCTGCTCACCGGCACGGGCCGCCTCGATGGCGGCGTTCAGCGCCAGCAGGTTGGTCTGCTCGGCAATGCCGCGAATGACCTCCACCACCGAGCCAATCTTGGCGGTCTCTTGCGCCAATTGCTCGATAACGCCGGAGGCAGTATGCACCTCCCCCACCAGCCGGTTGATACTGTTGATGGCCCCGCTCACCACACCCCGGGCGGCGTCCGACTCACGGGCCGCATCGCTGGTTGCTGTCGCGGCATTGGAGGCACTGGCCGCCACCTCCTGAGCGGTGGAGCTCATTTCGGTCACCGCGGTGACCACCTGATCGGTCTCGCGACTGTGACCCTGCATCTGATGGTCATAGTGCTCGCTCAGATGGTGCAACTTGTCGACCGCGCTAAAGAGGTGGTTGCTGGTCTCGCCCACCTGACTCACCACCGACTGGATCCGCTCGACAAAGCGGTTGAAAGCGCTGGCCAGCTGGCCAATCTCGTCCTGACTCTGCACCTTGAGCCGCTGGGTCAGATCCCCGTCGCCGTTGGCGATATCGTTCAATGCCAGCACCGCATCCGCCAGCGGCTTGGTGACCCGGTTGCCCACAATGACGGTCGCCGCCAGAGTGATACCCAGGATCAACAGGATCACCAGCACACTGCTCTGCAACGAGGCATGCATGTTGCTCTCGCGCTCTGCCCGCAAGGCCGCCAGCTCGTTGTCAATATCATCGATATAAAAACCGGTGCCAATGGCCCACTGGTATTTGTCCAGCACCAGAGTAAAGGCCAGTTTGGGAGCATCGCGCCCGATGGAGGGCTTGGCCGTCCAGTATTCGGTAAAACCATCCCCCTGACGGGCCGACTTGAGGATCTCCTGGATCAGCAATTTGCCCTTTGCATCCTTGTCGTTCCAGCGGTTTTTCCCCTCCAGCTCGGTACGCACCGGCAGCAGTATGGTGTTGCCCTCGAAGTCATAGACAAAGAAGTAGCCATCACTGCTGTAACGCAGCGGCCTGAGCAACTCTTTGACCTTTTGACGATTTTCCGGAGAATCCGGCAGGGAATACACGGCATCGACGGCGGTTTTGGCCATCATGATGTAACTGCTGAGCAGCGCTTTACGCTCCTTGATGGCATTTTCCCTCGCCACCACCAGATCAGACTCCAGATCACTCTTGGAGACCATGTAGTTACTGAGATTGACCACCAGGGCCATCAACAGTACGGGGACTGCACCCAGTAACAGGATTTTCTGCTTTAGCGTCATCTTTCACATCCTTGCAGCTGTTTTTATTGGAATTCCTTGCTTACTCATCAGTATAGGTGCTGGCAGGGCGAGCCCAGCTTTCGTTACAATTCCCTTAAACAAATCGGCCAGAACGTGAAAATCATGAATCTTTGTCCTTGCGGCTCAACCCTTTCTCTCGAATTGTGCTGTGGCTCACGTCACAGTGGCGCAGTGGCTGACACCCCGGAGCAGCTGATGCGCTCGCGCTACAGCGCTTTTGTGCTCGGTCTGGGAGAGTATCTGGTTCATAGCTGGCACCCGGCCCACCTTGGCGGTCTCACCGCCGAAGAGCTTTCACGCATCGACACCCGCTGGGATGGTCTCGAGATCATCGCCAGCCAGGGCGGCCCGGAGGATGAAACCGGGATGGTGGAGTTCAAAGCCTGGTTTCTGGAGGGGTATGAGCGTCACTGCCTCCATGAGCGTTCTCGCTTCGTGCGTTATCAGGGGCGCTGGGTCTACACCGAGGGAGAGCAGGATCCAGCCCCCCTCAAGGCAGGACGCAACGATCCCTGCCCCTGTGGCAGCGGCAAAAAGCACAAGAAGTGCTGCGGCTGACCCATAACACACCCACCAGACTCGTCAAACAGTGACAAGGGGCATCCGATGCCCCTTTTTTGTGCCTGTTAATCGCCACCAGCCCACAAACCGATGCGATAACAAGCGTGACAAATGTCACATAATGCTCATTAACGCGCGAGCAAATGAGCGTTTTCGAGCGCAAATTTGGCCCATATCAAACATTTCCACTCAGAAGTAGGCCACACTGGCCTCATCTGGAAGAGATGAGACGGGCAACAATGAAAAGAATAACTACACAAGTCGTCATCATAGGCGGCGGTGCCACAGGGGCCGGCATCATGCGCGATTGCGCACTGCGCGGCATCGACTGCATCCTGCTCGAGCGCGATGATATCGCCGCTGGCACCACCGGCCGCAACCACGGCCTGCTCCACTCCGGTGCCCGCTACGCGGTGACGGATCAGGAGTCCGCCCGCGAATGCATCCAGGAAAACCGCATCCTCAAGCGGATTGCCAGCCACTGTGTCGAGGACACGGGCGGCCTCTTCCTCACTCTGCCGGAAGATGACATCAATTTCCAAACCACCTTTATGGATGCCTGCGCCCTGGCCGGTATCGAAACCCGCCAGCTCGATCCAGGTGAAGCCCTGCGCATGGAGCCCAACGCCAACCCGGCGATGATCGGCGCCATCCATGTGCCGGACGGCACGGTCGACCCGTTCCGCCTCGCCGCCGCCAACGTGCTGGACGCCAAAGAGCATGGCGCGCGCATCTTCACCCACAGCAAGGTGCTGGGACTCTTGCGCACTCAGGATCGGGTACACGGCGTCAAGGCGATCAACACTCGCACCGGCGAAGCGTTCGAGGTGGAGTGTCAGGAGGTGATCAACGCCGCAGGCATCTGGGGCCAGCAAATTTGCGAATACGCCGATCTCGGCATCCGCATGTTCCCGGCCAAAGGCTCCCTGCTCATCATGGATTACCGCATCAACCAGTTGGTGCTCAACCGCGCCCGCAAACCGGCGGATGCGGACATTCTGGTGCCGGGCGATACCATCTCCCTCATCGGCACCACCTCCAGTCGCATCGATTACAACAAGATTGACCAGCTCACCGTCGAACCGGAAGAGGTGGAGGTGCTACTGCGCGAAGGGATCAAGCTCGCCCCCATCATGGCCCGCACCCGTCTGCTGCGCGCCTACGCCGGGGTACGCCCGCTGGTGGCGGTGGACGGTGACGACACCGGCCGCAACATCAGCCGCGGTATCGTGCTGCTGGATCACGCCGAGCGTGACGGCCTCAAGGGGTTCAACACCATCACCGGCGGCAAGCTGATGACCTACCGCCTGATGGCGGAGTGGGCCACCGATCTGCTGGCCAAGAAGCTCGGTAACAGCAAACCCTGCCAGACCGCCGAGCTGAGCCTGCCCGGCTCGCGGGATCCGGAAAAGGTCTCCGCCCCCGGTCTCTCGGTGCCGGTCGAAGGCTCAGCCCAATACCGCCACGGCGAGCGGGTCATCGCCTTCTTCCGTGACAATCCCAAGGCCAACGCCCTGATCTGCGAGTGCGAAATGGTCACCGCGGGCGAAATCGAATACGCCTTGCGCGAGCTGGATGTGGACAACCTCATCGACCTGCGCCGTCGTACCCGCCTTGGCATGGGCCCCTGTCAGGGCGAGCTCTGCGCCTACCGCGCCGCCGGCCTGATGCAGGAGTACGGCAAAGCGGACGGCCGTCAGGCCTGCGTCATGCTGCGCCAGTTCCTCGAGGAGCGTTACAAGGGCACCCGCCCGGTGCTGTGGGGCGATGCCCTGCGCGAGGCCGAGTTCACCTACTGGATCTACGAAGGGCTGTTTGGCCTGGGGGAATGGACGGCGCCGCAGCTGGTTGCCGATACGCCTCGCAGCCCAACCAGCGAGACCACTCACAAGGAGAGCCGTCATGAAGTTTGACAATATCGTTATCGGCGGTGGCATGGCGGGACTCTCGGCCGCCCTGCGGCTAGTAGAGGCGGGCCAGAAGACCCTGCTGATGGCCTCCGGCCAGAGTGCGCTGCACTTCTCCTCCGGCTCGGTCGATCTGCTGGAGAGCGAGGGGGATCCCCGCGCCGCCCTGCCCGCCTTTATGGCTGCCCATCCGGATCACCCCTACAGCAAAGTAGGAATGCAAAATATCGAAGCGAGTCTGGCCGATCTGCAGCGCCACTGCGCCGAGCAGGGATTGCCGCTGGTTCGCCACGACACCAATCACCAGCGCCTGACTCCCATCGGTACCCTCAAGCGCACCTGGCTCTCCCCCGATACCTGTGCCTGCGTCACCGATGCGCCGATCCCGGACGTACTGCTGCTGGCCACCCTCGAGGGCTTTCGCGACTTTCATCCGGCACTGGCGGCCGCCAATCTGGCGACCCATCCGCGTTTTGCCCACTGCCGCATTCTGACCGGCGAAATCCGCCTGCCCCAGCTGGCCGAATTCAGCCGCAATCCCCACGAGTTTCGCTCAGCCGACATCGCGCGCCTGTGTGACAAACACCATCTGGTAGCGGACCTGGCCCGCGAGATCAGCCGCATGGTGCAGGAGAGCGGCGTACCCGGCTGCCGCCATATCGTGCTGCCCGCCTGCCTGTCGCTCGGGCTGGTTGGCCCGCGTCTGGCGGAGCTGGAGCAGCGTACCGGCTGCACCATCAAGGAGGTGGCCACCATGCCGCCATCACTGATCGGGATGCGGATGCAGGAAGCCCTCAAACGCCGCTTCATCGCCCTTGGCGGCACCTTCCTCACCAGCGAGCGGGTGCTGGGCGCCCGCTACGAAGGTGACCGGGTGGTCGGCGTACATACCCAGAATGGCGATGATCAGCTGTTCGAGGCGGACAACTTCGTGCTCGCCTCCGGCAGCTTCTTCAGCCGTGGGCTGGAATCCCGTCTGCGTGGCATTCGCGAGCCCATCTTCGATGCCGATGTACTGAGTCTGGAGGAGCGTGACGCCTGGGCCGGTCGCCGCCTGTTCGATCACCACCCTTTCATGGGCTTCGGGGTCAAGACCGACGACAAACTCAGAGTGCTGCGCGGCGGCAAACCGCTGGTCAACCTCTATGGCGCGGGCAGTGTCTTGGCCCATTACGACCCAATTCGTGAAGGTTCCGGCTCCGGCGTTGCCGTTGCCACCGGCTGGCAGGCTGCCGGCCATATTCTGGGCGCGGCCCAATGATTACTACGTCCCATATCCCGTGTCTTCATCATCGCCGGGAGGAGAACTGACATGCTACTGGATCACGCCAACCAAACTTTCGATCAGTGCATCAAATGCACCGTCTGTACCGCCTACTGTCCGGTGGCCAAGGCCAACCCTGCCTACCCCGGCCCGAAACAGGCGGGCCCGGATGGGGAGCGGCTTCGCATCAAGAGCCCCGAGCTGTTCGATAGCGCTCTCAAGCACTGCACCAACTGCAAACGCTGCGAAGTAGCCTGCCCGAGCGGAGTGCGCATCGGCGACATCATCGCCAAGGCCAAGCATCAGTACAGCGGTTTCAAACCGGGGATCCGCGAGTTCGTGCTCTCTCACACCGATCTGATGGGCAGCATGTCTACCCTGATGGCCCCGGTGGTCAACTTCACCACCGGTCTCAAGCCGATGAAACTGGTGCTGGACAAGGCGCTGGGGGTCTCATCTCACCGCGATCTGCCCAAATACTCCCAGGGCACCTTCCGCGGCTGGTACAAGAAGCAAAAAGAATCTCAGGCCCGCTTTGCGCGGCAGATCGCCTACTTCCACGGCTGCTACGTCAACTACAACCACCCGCAGCTTGGCAAGGAGCTGGTACAGGTGCTCAACGCCATGAACATCGGTGTGCAGTTGCTGGAGCGGGAGAAGTGCTGCGGCGTGCCGCTGATTGCCAACGGCTTCATGGACAAGGCCAAGCAACAGGCGGCCTTCAATATCAAGCAGATGGAGAACTCCCTGCTGGGCAACGAGATGCCGCTGCTGGCCACCTCCTCCACCTGTGGCTTTACCCTGCGCGATGAATATCCCCACCTGCTGGAGCAGGACAACCACAAGGTGCGGGATCGCATCTCGCTGGTGACCCGCTTCCTGTGGAACGAGTTCTACAAGGGCAACAAACCGGCGATGAAACCGCTCAATCTGCACATCGCCTACCACACCCCCTGCCACATGGAGAAGATGGGGGGCGTCATCTACACCCTCGAATTGCTGCGCGCCATTCCCGGGGTCACGGTGACGGTACTGGAGTCCCAGTGCTGCGGCATCGCCGGCACCTACGGCTTCAAGTCGGAGAACTACCAGACCAGCCAGACCATCGGCGAGGGGCTGTTTGATCAAATCAACCGCCTGGCCCCCGATCTGGTGATCACCGATTGCGAAACCTGCAAATGGCAGATCGAGATGAGCACCAGCTTCCGCTGTGAACATCCGATCCACCTGCTGGCCCAGGCGCTGGCCTGAATCCCCCCGGCCCTTGCGGTCGCATAAAAACAATCCACGCAGAGATAAACAAAGAGCCGGCAATTGCCGGCTCTTCTTTTTTACGCTTCACGCACGCTATCAGGGGTGCTGGATGATCAGGCTATGTTGATCTTCCAGCATGCTCTGCAGGATATCGTGGGACGAGGTGCTGGTGAGATTCCAACTGGTCAGGTCCACATCCTTCAGGGTGATCTGTTGGGTTATCTGACCATCACCCGCGGGGGAAACCGAGAGATTCACATCGCTCAGGCCATTGCTCCCTGTGGTCACCGAGGCGGAGAGATGCTTGAGCAGATCATCGACACCATTGCCAGTGACCCCTTGCAGCATATCAGCCAGATCGATCTTGTCCCCCTGTTCCGGATGGAAGTCGGTGATGGTATCGATGGCGGGCTGTCCCTGACTCCCCTCGTCCCCGTGCTGCCAGACGAAGAGATCGCTGCCAGCCCCGCCGGTGAGGATGTCATTGCCATGCCCCCCCAATAGACGGTCATCGCCGGAGGAACCAAACAGCCAATCCCCCTGATCGGAACCGACCAGCTCATGACCACTCTGGCCGTGCACCGTAATGGTCTCAAGGGGCGTGCTGACGGTTGAGCCGCCGACACTCGACTCGGCACTGATCCCCAGCACATGGTCACCGTCGCCAAAACCGCTGAAGTAGAGCGGAACCGAGTGATCGGCCGGGATCAGCCAGTCGCCATTGCCATCGGCATGACCGACGCTCTGACCATGCTCATCCTGCACCTGCGCCCCATTCAGGCCGCTGATGCGGATAGAGAGTTCACCGGTTGCCGGGTTGACCACGCTGGCGTTGATGCCAAAAGGGATAACGGCCCCCTGCAAGGCATGGAACGCATGCTGATCCACCGTCAGACCCGGCATATCCGGCTCGGGAGTGACCGTGATGGTCACCTGATCGGTGTCGCTCAGCGGGCCACCCGCACCGCTGTTGCCCTGATCGGAGGTAGTGACGGTAAGGGTATCCTCTCCCCAGAAATCTTTGGCCGGTTCATAGTGCAGGCTGCTTGCCAGCAACTGGTTGAGATCGGCCAGCGACCCCACCAGAGTGATCTCGCTGGTACCCGCCCCCTGCACCATCACGGCGCCGGTTGCGCCCAACAGAGTCAGCACACCATGCTCGACCCGCAGCACCATGGAGACAGGTGCGCTGCCGGCATCCACATCCTTCACGCTGATACCGGATAGCGACAGAGAGCCATCCTCTTTGACCGTCATGCTGCCCGGCAGCTGATTGACCGGCGCATCATTGACCGGCAGAACCTCGATGGGTACCACATCGGTGTCGCTGAGGGCCCCACCGCTACCGGTATTGCCAAGATCATTGGTCACCATGGTGAGCTGATCCTGGCCATTGAAGTCCTGTGCCCCCTGATAGGTCACCCCGCCCGCCAGCAGCGCATTGATGGCGGCAAGCGAGCCGCTCAGCACCAGCGAGCCCGTGCCACTGCCGGTCACGGTTACGCCGCTGCCGGCCGCCAGAGTCAAGGTGCCGTGGCCAACCGAGAGGCGCACCTCGATGGGACTGTTGCCCGCATCCACATCTTTGACCTGCAGGCCATCAATGCGGTAAGGCATATCCTCTTCGGCTACCAGCGGCGCTGTAGGCAGCTGATTGATCGGCGCATCGTTGACCGCCTCTATGGTGACATCGATGCTGCCCTTCACCTCGGGCCCCAACGCGCCGTTGTCCAGACTCTGGGCGATCACCTCCAGTTTCAGGGTACCGTTAACGTCGTTGGTCACCAGCACCAGATCCGCCAGGTTGCCACCCACAGTGGTCACCTGCCAATCACCGTTTGGCAATCTGACTACTTGACCGGCCACTCCGTCCGGCAGCTCAATGGATGCGCCATCCGGTACGTTGCGGATAGTTACCCGCACCTGCTCGGCGCCATTTTCATGCACGTTGCTAGCGCTCCCGCCGGTGGCGTGGGTATCGCGGGTCTCCAGCCCCAGATTGAGCAGGATCCTGTCGCCCTCTACCCCGCTGGCATTGGGCACCAGATCGCTGATGAGGGCATCCCCCACCGGATTGACGGTCACGGTGAAGCTGCCGCTGGTTTCAAGGGGAATGGTGAGCCCCTTGTCGAGGGTAAAGGCACTGAGTGACAGATCCACGCTGCCGCTGAAATCGGCCGGCGGGATCAGGGTCAGCTTGGCAAAATCGGTACCTACGGGTACTTGCCAGATACCACCACCGTTATTCACGGCAGGGGCCGAGAGGGTGAAACCATCCGGTACCCCCTTGATCTGCAACGCCACTATCTTCTCTGAACCGTCGTTATCGATGAGGGCGGCACCAAAACCAGCCAGGCTGATGGCACCATCTTCGTTGCCCGATACATCGTGCAGCGTCAGCGCTGCCGGATCGTTGACCGGTCTCACCTCAAAGCCGACCTGCCCGCTCCAGCTGCCGCTGTCGGTCACCAGCTGGCCGCCGACCAGTGCGGTATCGACGATATCGACCTTGATGCCGAGCGGTACCTGACCGCTGAAGTGCTCTTTGGGCACAAACACCAAGTCCTTGAGGGCAGCCACATCGCTGACCACCAGGGTGTTGACCGGCTTGCCACTGCCATCGAGGAAGTAGCCATATTTTGCATCCACCGTGATGGTGACCCGTTCCACGGTTTCAAGGCCACCATTGGCGATGGAGGGGTTGATATCGGCCAGTTTCACCGAGAGATCGAGGTGGATCTCGCTATCTTCCAGATTGTCCGGCTGTCCGTCATGGTTGGTATCCAGCACGCTCAAAGTCAGTTCCGGATGCTCGCCACGGCCACCATTCACATCGACCACGGGGGCCACATCGACCCGTACCGTGCTGCTGTCGACCTT
Source organism: Aeromonas sp. Lyrl_2 (assembly GCF_051948815.1). NCBI lineage: Bacteria > Pseudomonadati > Pseudomonadota > Gammaproteobacteria > Aeromonadales > Aeromonadaceae > Aeromonas > Aeromonas sp. Lyrl_2. The sequence continues at coordinate 93,344 of NZ_JAYJLJ010000013.1, read as the reverse complement.
GATATCGCCACTGGCGGTATCCGTGTTGACCACCTTAACCTCGATATTGAGCGAGCCGGCAAAGTCTTGCGGCAAGCCGAGGGTCAACCCTTCCAGGCCAGCCAGTGACGGCGGCACCTTGATGACATACTCACCGGTCGAGATGTTGTATTCGGCGCCGCTGATAGTGACGCCCGCCGGCAACCCCTTGAGGACTATGGTCACCTCATCGCTGGCCTGATCGCCTTTACCGATATGGATCACGCCTTTGAGCTGCTGACCAAAATCAACCCGAATATCCTCCTTGCCCAGCAGCACCGCGTTGTCGTCGATATCGACGGTCGCTGCAGCTTCCTTGTTGGTCGTCGGCGTCGCCTCGAAGGTCGCTTCCGTGGTGAGGCTCACCTTGACATGGGCACTGGCATCGCCATCGTCACCCCGGTCGATCACCATGGCATCGATGCGGATCGGTTGAACCTTGCCGACAAACCCATCCGGCGCATGCAGCTTGAAGCTGCCGAGGTTGCCCGCCGGCACGATCCAGCTGCCGTTACCGTTGTTGATACCGCCAACCACCACGAACTGATCCCCTGCACCACCGTTCAACACCGGCAGGTTGATCACCAGATAGTCGATCTCCTCCACGCTCGAGGGATCGAGGTCGGTAAAGACAAAGCGTCCAGTCAGGTCTATATCAGCACCACTCTGCCCCACGAGAGCTCCACCGCTCTGGGTCAGCACGCCATCGGGCTCCACCACGGCCTGGATATCGACATGCAGATTGCCATCGATCACCTTCTCGGCCACCGCGCCCGAATCCACATCATGCTGGGTCACGGTAACATGGCTCTGGATAGTGGTATCCCGATCGCTATCCTCCGGCGCCTTCACCAGCAGTTGCCCCCCGTTGAGCAGGCTGTCGAGCTGGGCAGCTGTCAGGGTGACCTTGCCACTGACCACGGTCAGCTGGCTCTCGACACCGCCGACTCGCAGCCAGATCTGGTAGCCATCCTCCACCCCGGAGAGACTCAGCGCCGTGACTTTCTCGGCGCCGTCAGTAAGGGTCGGATGCCAGTCCAGCACGGTGAACTGATCTTCCAGGCCATGACTGGTCTTGCTGTAGTCGGTGGCGTCAATCTCCGGTTCCACCTTGATATGCAGCGGCACATCGAAGCTCTTGTGATCGCCATCGTTCTCGGTCACCACCACCTTGGCGATCAGGTTCAAATCCGCCGTGCTGTTATGGGGCGGCTGAATAAGCAGGTTGCCAAGATCCGATACATTGACCTGATAGGTCGGTTTGCCGCTGGCATCGAGCCCGGCAAAGGTAAGGGTCAGCTCCTTGCCATTGGCATCAAAGACCCGAGCCCCTTCCGGTAGCCCTTGCAGCACCACGTTGAGGCTCTCGGAAGTATCGTGCGGGGTATCGACCCACTCGCCCGAGGTGAGGGTAAAGTTCAGCGGCGCCCGCCCATCCTCGCCCACTGTGGTGGCATAGCCTGTCCCTTCGGCCTCCCAGCCGGTATTGCCAAGCTCGAAATGGGGCTGATCCACCACCCCCACCAGATCCACATGAAGGGTCTGGGAGCCCGTCTCTTTTTCGTTCACCACGGTATGGGTCTGGCCGTTGGCATCGGTCAAGGTCGCCGTGTCTTTCACCACCCCCTTGATGGTCAGGTCGAAATCGACGTTGCTGTTTTTCGGCGGTTGCAGCTTGAGTTCGCCAATCCGATCAAAAGGAACCTCATAGTAACCGGCTATGTTCTGTGCAACGGCGGAACCACCCAGCAACAAGGTTGCACCGTCAGGCAAGCCACTGATGCGGACAAACATCTGCTCGGAGCCATCGAGTTTGTCACCCAGATGAGCAAGGGCAATCTTGCTGCCCAGATCGAGCAGGGTGTCTTCCTTGCCCTGAATGTCACGCACGGTGAGCTTGGCGTCATCGGCCACCGGATTGACGTTGATCACCAGATCAATCTTGTCTCCCTGCGCCGTACCCTGACCCTGAGCGATCGGGTTCTTCTCAGTGCTGATCGGCGTCACCGACAGCTTGATGTCACCACTGAAATCCTTGCCCGGAACAACAGTCACCTTGTTGATGTCGCCGGCCAAAACGGTGTAGATGCCACTGTTATTTGGCTTGAGCTCAGCACCGTCGAGCATCAGGGTTCCCTTGCCCGCTTCCAGCTTGATCTGATAGGTCAACGTCTCGGATCTGTCGGTATCAGTCAGGCTCGCCTTGACGTCCAGCTTGATACCTGTGCTGTCTTCATCGGTGTCATAGTGGCGAGTGGTGTTGGCTGTGTCCCACATCGGCTTGTCGGCCACGCCGCGCACCGTCACAGCCAGATCGCCCGTTACAGCCGCAGGTGCCGCCCCTTCGGTGACACCGACCTGCAGTTGCACCTGGAAGTGCAGCGGCTGACCGCCATTGCTCCAGCTCGACCAGTTGCTTGAAGGCATAAAGGTCACCCCCTGAGTGGTGTAGTGAACATTATCACTGGTCACCATGGCCGCTGGCGGCACGATAAACCACTTGCCATCAGCCGTGGTGGTGAGGGCAACGCCGTTGTAATAGAAGGTGCCATGGGCATTGGCAGGCGCCTGGATAAGCAACTGATCCACATGCTCACCGCGATCGAAATCGCCAATATCGAGCTGCATGTTGATAGGGATACCCAGCCTCGGGTCTTGCGACCCCTGATCTTCGTTACCAATGGCTGCGCTAACGGTAAAGCGCACTGCTTCATCCTGCAGATTGAGGGTCAGTGTGCTGTCCGCACGATCGTCATCGCCATCGACCAGATGGGCTGTCACCACCTGACTGAGCTGACTTGCGTCGTGATTGAAACCGGCCGCAGGCTTGAAGGAGTAGGAGCCATCGGCAGAGATGGTCAGGGTTCCCATCACCTGCTTGCCATCGGGGCTCATCACATCTTGTATCAAAGAGCCATTGATGGCGTACGTCTGGCCATTGATGGTGATCGACTCGACACGGGCACCATCCGCACCTTCATTGGCGGTAGGCAGCAGATCGCCGGTCACGGTACTGCTCCCCTCGCTCAGGGTATGAGCAAGCACAGTGCCGATAGGCATGTCATCCTGCACCGTCACGGTCACGCTGACGTTCGGACTGCGATCGCCATCATGATCGGTGACAAACAGCGGCACTTCGATGGTCAACTCATCCTTGCCCTGTGCACCGTGATCAAGCTGGCCTACCAGATGGACGCTGTAACTGCCGTTAACATCGAGGTGGACCCAGAAAACGGGTTTGCCCCCCTCGGCCGTAGCCAGATACCAGCCGGTGCTGTGTGCCGCCAGCGTAACCGCTTTGCCACCCGACGTGAGATGATTGGCCTGATTGAATGCAGCCACATCCAGCTCAAGGGAGGCAACCCGATCCGAACCGGCAGTGATGGTCACCTTGCCACTATCGGTTTCTCCACTCTCTGCTGGTGTGGTCCCCGGATGCTGACCGTTCACTGCATCGAGATCAGACTCCTCGACCCGAACCGGTTCAATGGCGGATATGATCGGGTTGATGCCATCAGTCACCGTGACAGTGGCGGTGCCCTGATTTTTGCTGCCGTCGCTGTCGGTGACTTCGACCGGCAGATTCAGCTCCAGCTTGTTGTCTGCCCCGTGATCCAGGTTGGTATGCACCGTTACCTGATAACCTATCTCTGCGCTGGTGTGAGCGGCGATGGTGGCGGGCACTGTGGGGATGGAGACCGTCATCACTACCAGACCACCACTGGTCACCGCCTGGAAGGTGTGACCATCCGTGCCAACCGCTTTCCAGGTCAGGGTTTCGCCGTTATGGGTGATGGGCTTGCCGCTGGCATCCATAACCTGACCGGAGAGGGTCAGTCGCACATCGGTCACCGGATCCGAGTCAGCCTTGATGGTGATCTTGCCGCTCGCCTGCTGGTCATCCACCGCCGAGTTGGCGCCATCGAAGCGCCCTTCGCTGAGGGTTACACCTGTCAGAGTGAGGGTCGGTTTATCTCCTTCCCCAATCTGGATATTGAGGGTGCCACTGGTGCTGTCGTTGTTGCCGCCCGCCTTGTCGTAGTCGTTGACGATCACCTTGATGGGCAGCTCGGTCACGGCGTTGGCGCCCTGATGGATCCCCTGATAGAGGGTCACCTGATAGTCAAACCCGTTCTTGCCCGCCTGCTCGAGGCTGCCAATCAGCTTGACGTCGAACACCTCGACCCGCTGGCCATCCACCATCACATACCCCTTGAGCAGCTGGCTGCCCGGGATCAGCGGGTCACCATCAACCAGCTCGTACTGCACCGGTTTACCCAAGGCGGTCAGCGCAGGTTGTTCGCTGGCATCGGCAAAGGCCACCTCCACCACCCGATCCGACCCGGCTTGCACATCGAAGTGACCGGTTTGGCTCAGGCTGTTGCTGCCGGTGAGGTCCCCCTCATCCAGGGACACGCCTTTGCCCGGGATAAAGCTCGGCGCCTTGCCATCCGCAATGGTGAGCGGCAACGTGGTACCGATGCGATCGCCATCCTTGTCGGCCAGGGTGATGGCCAGCGGCAGGTTGAGGGATTCACTTCCCTTGTGATCCAGCTCGCCGCTCAGGGTGACCTTGGCGGTGACGCTCCAGTTGCCGTTGTTATCGACCAGGCTCAACTCGGCGCGCAGCACCACCAGCCCACCGGCGGTTCCGACCAGCTGGCCGGTTGCGGGATCGACGGTGAAAGTAACCGGGTTGCCGTGGCTGGTGAGTCCGTTCAGGGTGCTCTGGATAGCGGCGATATCAAAACCAAGAGAGTTGGGGTCAAGGGCATCGCTGCCGTGCGCGACCGAGAAACTCATGGTGCTGACGGCAGCCGTCTCCCCTTGCGCCATCTCGGTGATGGTGGTGCCGGTCACGGCGGAGATGGTCGGATTGGCACCATCCTCCACCGCCACAGTAATGGTGGAGAAGACCTTGTCACCATCGCTGTCGAGCAGGGTAAAGCCCGCCTTGAGCAGGCTGTCAGCACTGCCCTGATCCAGCGGTTGATGGAGGGTGAAACTGTATTTGCCATCGTTACCGAGGGTCAGCTCAAACACCAGCTTGCCATCTGGGGTACGTCCCTCGATACGATGATCGGCCACCGCGATCGTCACGGCCTGCTTGCCCGAGGTGAACCCTTGCAGCCCCGGCTGATTGGCATCGAAAGTGATGCTGGCCAGCGGATCACTGCCCGCAGTGATAGTCAGATCGCCGTTAAGGGTCTGGCCCTGCTGCCAGTTGCTATCTTCGGTGAGCGTGAGGGAGACAGGATTAACCTGCGGCAAGGCGCCATCGGTAATGGTGATATTGAGGGTGCCGAGGTTGCTCTTGTCGCCGTCAAAATCTGAGCCCTGTACCTTCAGGCCAAGGTTGAGGCTATTGGTCGCTTCCGGCTCGTCAAACACCCCGGTCAGGGAGACATTGTATTTGCCATCCAGACCAATGGTAACGGTGAGGATTGCCTTGCCCTGCCAATCCTTGACGAGCAGCTGGTTGTCCTTAACCTCGTAACTCGTCGCCTTGCCCTGGCTGGTGAGCCCAGCCAGCGCCGGTTGGCTCGCCTCAAAGTTGAGGGAGACCAGACGATCGCTCCCCACCGTCACCGGCAGCTGACCATCGATGCTCTGGTTGCCACCTTCTTGCAGGGCGACCCCCTTGTCGATGCCCAATGCGGGATCACTGCCATCATTGACAGTCAACGTCAGGTTGGCGCTGGTTCTGTCCCCATCTATCTCGTTGGCGCTCACCTGCAAATCGAGGGAAAGCGTGTCGCTCCCCTGATGATCGAGCGGGCCGGTGAGGGTGACCACCACCCGCCCAGCCAGATCGCTGCCCTGCTGCTGCGCATTCAATTCGGCACGCAGCACCTCCACCCGTTGACCACTGCCATCCAGGTAGTAACCCACCAAGGTGCGATCATCGGCAAATTCAAAGGTCAGCGGATGACCATCGCTGGCAAGACCCGATCCGTTGAGGGTAGTCAGGGTGTTGCTCTGATTGCTGAACACCAACGAATCCACCAGCAGAGGATCGGCGGTGTGTTTGACCACAAAGCTGCTCTCGCCCACCACGGCGGCGCCGTTGGTAAAGGCATCTTCGGTCAGGGGAATGGCCGGGATCTCGAAACTGGGCGGATTGCTGTCCACCAGATTGATCACCAGCGGCGCCTTCACCAGATCGCCGTCACTGTCGCGATATTCGAGGTTGAATGGCAGGCGCAACGCGTCCTGACCGTGATCCAGGCTTTGACTCCAGACGATGCGGTAACTGCCGTCATTGTTGAGGGTCAGGGTGAAGACAGTCGCCCCACCAGCACTGGCGGTCAGGGTCTGACCGTTGATGGTGTAGCCAAGAGGCGCGCCATGGCTGACGAGCCCCAACCCTTCCAAGGCACTCTGATCAGCGGCAAACTGGACTTGCAGATTGCCATCTTGGCCGGCACCGGTATTTAGACTACCGGTCGCGGTGATCGGGCCACCGGCCAATCCGGCTTCGGAGAGCGTCAGGGTCTCGCTCTGACCGATCAGCGGCGCCCCATCGCTGGCGCTGTTGCCCGCCAGATCGGTGACACTGGCACGTACTTCAAAGGATTGATTGATACCGGAGAGATCAAGACCTGATACCTGCCAGCGGCCATCGGCCCCGACCTGTGCCGAGGTGGTCAACAGCAGTTGGCCATTGCTGTCGACCAGAGTGATGATGACACTCTGACCCGCCTCCACATTGCTGGTGGAGCCGCTCAGGGTGGCGCTGCTGTTGCCAAACAGGGCAGTGGTATCGAGATTATCGATATCGATGAAGGCCCGGGTATCGACATTGATAACGAGGGTATCGCTGGCGCGGTTGCCGGCAATATCCACGGAATTGACCTGAAACTGGTACTGGCCATCGGCCAGGGTCTGCGGCAGCTGATATTGCCAGTTACCGGCGGCATCCACCGTCAGGACGGTGAGCACGCTACCGCCAAGGCTCAGGGTCACGGTAGCACCGGGCTCACCCTTGCCCTGCAGCAGCGGGGTATTGTCGCGGGTCAGATCATCGGTCTGGCTGGCGCCGGTGTCGCTCTCATCGGCGAGATCGAGGGTAATGGTGGTGATGGTATCGAGCAGAGTCTGTCCGGTATCGCTGGCGTTGTTGCCCGCCTGATCCTGGGTATTGGCCACAATCTGCAACGGGCCATCCACCAGCTTGCCGGTCACATCTCCAAAATTGGCTTCCCACACCAGGCCGGGCAGTACCACAGTCGTCACCGTCAGTGAATTGCCCGCCTGATCGATAAGGGTGACGGTGACTGGCTGGCCTACCTCCACATCATCCACCACACCACGAATGATGACGCCAGCCGCTTCATCGGCGTTGATAATGTTGTCGCTGGTTTGGGGTTCGGTGATGGTGATGGCGGCAAAGAAATCGCGCTCTTCGGAAAACAGCAGCTCATCGCCAACAGGTTGCACCGCATGGTCGGTATCAAAACCGGCCTCGGCCAGGGTGGCATCGTTGGTACGATCGACCACCACAAATCCACCCGAGCTGGAACCTGCTACACCACCGATATTACCGGCGGCGGCTGCGTTACCGGCGGCGGTCTCCTGGAACAATTCGGTCGGGTCAATACCCTGACGGATCGCCTCTTGCAACGAGGCCAGTTCCGGATCGGCCGGTTGCCCATCAGCAGCAGGTGTGGCGGGCTCAGGTTTGGCGGCCATATCTTGCTCACCAGCAGGATCACTGCCCGGCTTGGCTAGTTGAAAGTGGCCACCTTGGGCAGCTTGCAGGCGATCCCCCGGCTGCAATGCCATCCCCACTTTTGCTCGTATGACAGATCCATCTGCACTGATGACAAACACGGAGCCCTCGAGTTGGGAGATCACCGTGGACTTTTCAATTTGCAACTCAGCCATACAACCTCCAGCAAAACCTTAACCACCAACATCAGTACCTACAGGGTACTTGTCTGTTCAATAATCATACCGCACCAGACTAAGTGGGTCTTTTCGCTATTTTCGACAATGATTGCCATAAAATGGCCATAACTTACAAGATTGTGCATCTAACAGGCCCTTTTTAATAAAATGAGATTTGGATGAACCCAATTCCATCACCTTTATTAATAGGTCTATCAGACTTCATGTGACCATTTCTGTCGTTTGACGATAAATCCACTGCAGCCTCAATAAATGGATCATAATCCGAAGGTCAAAAGCTCACACCACAACACCGCAAATTTGCATATTCAGTCAATTGTTAGCATAAGACATTGCCAGAATATGTGAACAATACGGCAGCAATCAGGATCAGCAGCAAAAAGTGCCAGTACGTAGCTGTACCGTTCAAACTCCTGCCATCGAATGCTCGGCAGTTAACAAGAAGTTGAGTTTCCATAAAATTTAATCCAGATCTCATTTCAGCGATCAATCCTGTGCACCAATTGATCTGGCACAACTCTCCCTCCGATAAATCATCATTAAATTTACCTATTTGTTAGGGTAACCCTCGAGCAATCATATATTGCGCGGTTTTATTCACCCGCAAGCGAATGTCTGCCCACCCCGCCCGACGGGGGGAAGATCCACACCAAGATGGAACGGGTCAGACGAGACCAAAACATTTATCTGGGAGTGATAAACGTGGGTTCACAACACAGGCATATCAAACTGGGCCTCGCCACCCTGCTGCTGACTACCAGCCTTGGCACCAGCGGCTGGGCACTGGCTGATGACGCAACCACCAATGGCAAGATAGAGGCGCGCAGCGAGCTGTTCGCCAAGGATCACGCCGATCAGTTCACCAGCTGGCAAGCCACCAGCGAAAGCAAGGAGCGCACCGACGCGCTGGCGGAAGATCCCAACATGGTGGTGCTGTGGGGCGGTTACCCCTTCGCCAAGGATTACAACAAGCCCCGCGGTCACTTCTATGCGCTGACCGACGTGCGGGAAACCCTGCGTACTGGCGCCCCCAAGACCGCCGAAGATGGCCCCCTGCCGATGGCCTGCTGGAGCTGCAAAGGCCCGGATGTGGCCCGCATCATCGACGAGAAGGGTGAGGATGGCTACTTCAAGGGGATGTGGGCAAAAGGCGGGCCGGAAGTAGTCAACACCATCGGCTGCGCCGACTGCCACGACACCGTCTCGAAGGAGTTCAAGGAGGGTAAACCTGCCCTACACCTCTCCCGTCCCTATGCCGATCGGGCCATGACCGCCATCGGCAAGCCGTTCAAGGATCAGGGGCGCTTTGATCAGCAGTCCCAGGTGTGCGGTCAGTGCCACGTGGAGTACTACTTCAGCGGTCCCACCAAGGCGGTCAAATTCCCCTGGGACAAGGGCACCACTGTGGAGCAGATGGAGGCCTATTACGATGAAATCGGCTTTGCCGACTGGACGCACGCCCTCTCCAAAACCCCCATGCTGAAAGCCCAGCACCCCGAGTACGAAACCTGGCGCGCCGGCATTCACGGCCAGAACAACGTCGCCTGTGTCGATTGCCACATGCCCAAGGTGCAGAACGAGCAGGGCAAGGTCTACACGGATCACAAGGTGGGCAACCCCTTCGATCGTTTCGAGCAGACCTGCCGCAACTGCCACACCCAGAGCAAGGAGATGCTGCAAGGGATTGTCAAGCAGCGCAAAGAGGCGGTGATCGAGACCAAGCTGAAGGTCGAGAAGCAGCTGGTACACGCCCACTTTGAAGCCAAGGCGGCCTGGGATGCCGGCGCCACCGAGGCAGAGATGAAGGATATTCTGCAGGACATCCGTCACGCCCAGTGGCGCTGGGACTACGCCATCGCCTCCCACGGGGTGCAGATGCACGCCCCCGAAGTGGCCCTCAAGGTACTTGGCAGCGCGCTGGATAAAGCCGCTGACGCCCGCACCAAGCTGGCGCGCCTGTTGGCCAGCAAGGGGATCAGCCACGAAATCGCCATCCCCGACATCTCCACCAAGGAGAAAGCGCAGGCCGCCCTTGGCATGGATATGAAGCAGTTCAACAGCGACAAGGCCCAGTTCCTCAAGACCACGGTCCCCGCTTGGGATGCCGAGGCCAAAGCGGCCGGACGGCTGGCACAGTAACGGCGCCTGCGGGCCCGGCCAGACCAGGCCCGCAATGGATGGAGGCTTCCTATGGGTGATTTAACGATGGATTTCTTACGACTGATGCTGATGGCAGCCATGTTGCTCACCAGCCTGCAGGGTCAGGCGGCCGAGCCGGCAGCAGCCCCTGTACCAGCTACACATGAGGTGGAATTTTTACGCAATCCCGACAAGGCCTGTACCGACTGTCACAAAGAGCAGAGCGAGGGGATGCACGGCAAGCATGGTCAGGCGACCAATCCCAACAACCTCAAACCGGTGACCTGCACCAACTGCCACGGCCAGCCCTCCCCCCAGCACCGGGAAGGGGTCAAGGATGTGATGCGCTTCAGCCACAGCCTGAAGGATAAAGAGAGCATCAAGCTTTATCCCATCAGCGAGCAGAATGGAGTCTGCATGAGCTGCCACGAGCCCAAACCACTGCGCGAGGCGCTCTGGGCCCACGACGTGCACGCCACCAAGCTCACCTGCACCAGCTGTCACCAGTTGCATCCGGCCAAGGAGCCCATGGTGGGGATCCCGGAAAAATCCCGCATCAAGCTCTGCGTCGACTGCCACAGCAAGCAGCATGAGGCCAGCAAGGCCCGGCAGGAGCAGTCCAAACCGGCTACCGGCAAGGAGGCATCATGAGCTGCTCTCGCCGTGACTTTATGGCGGGCATGGGCGCGGGGGCCCTTATCATGATGACGGGGCCGACTCGCTCCCTTGCTACCCCCCTTGCCCACAGCCAGACCATCGACGGGATACGCTATGGCATGATCCACGATGAGACGGCCTGCATCGGCTGCACCGCCTGCATGGATGCCTGCCGGGAGGTGAATCAGGTGCCACAAGGGGTCTCGCGCCTCGAGATCATCCGCTCAGGCCCGGTCGGTGAATTTCCCGACGCCGAGTACCGCTTCTTTCGCAAGTCCTGCCAGCACTGCGACAACGCCCCCTGCGTACACGTCTGCCCGACCGGTGCCTCCCATATCCGCAAGGAGGATGGCATCGTCGATGTCGACGCGGATCTCTGCGTCGGTTGCATGTATTGCCTGGCCGCCTGCCCCTATCAGGTGCGCTTTATCAACCCGGTCACCCGAGTGGCGGACAAGTGCGACTTTTGCCGCAAGACCAACCTGGCGGCGGGCAAGGAGCCGGCCTGCGTGGAATCCTGCCCCACCAAGGCGCTGGTGTTCGGCAATCTGGATGATCCGGACAGCCCCATCGCCCAACGGCTGGTGAAGGAGACCACCTATCGCTACAAGCAGGCGCTCGGCACCTCGCCCAAGATGTACCGCGTGCCCAAAGGGGAGATAACGTCATGACCATGCAAGCGGCATTTTATTTTCCCTCCCTTGTCTGGGGATTTGTCCGATCGCCATCTACCGCAGTAACAGAGGGAGGAATGGATCATGTTGCATGACGCATTTCACTTCCCTTCCCTTGTCTGGGACTGGCCCATCGCTATCTATCTGTTCCTGCTCGGCATCTCCGCCGGGGCCACCACCCTCTCGGTGCTGCTGCGCCGCAATGGGGCAGGCAGCGAGAGCGGCATCATCAAGGCGACTGCCATTCTGGCGCCAGCGAGCGTGATATTGGGGCTGCTGATCCTTATCTTCCATCTGGCCCGCCCCTGGACCTTCTGGAAGCTGATGTTCCACTACCAGTTCGACTCCGTGATGTCGATGGGGGTCATGCTGTTTCAGCTCTATATGGCGGTGCTGTTCGCCTGGCTGGCGGTGGTGTTTCGCACCGAGATCGAGACCATGCGCCACCGGTTGCTGAAAGAGAAGTTCGCTTTTGTGGATGGGCTGATTGGCTGGCTCGCCCGCATCGAGCGGCTGCTGGCACCGCTGTTGCTGCTACTCGCCGTGCTGCTGGGGGCCTACACCGGCTTTCTGCTGTCGGCGCTCAAGACCTATCCGCTGTTGAACAACCCGGTGCTGCCGGTGCTGTTCCTCATCTCCGGCGTCAGCTCCGGCATCGCCTCCACCATCTTGCTGGCGGTCACCCTGTTCAAGGAGAACCATCACAGCCAGGGGGTGAGCTTTGTCCACCGCTTCGAGCGGCCGGTGCTGGCGGTGGAGGTGCTGCTGCTGGTCTGCTTCTTTACCGGCCTCTACTTCGGTGGCGGCCAGAAGGAGGCTGCCATGTGGGCCGCCATCGGCAGCGGCTTCTGGGCTCAGGTGTTCTGGCTCGGGGTGGTGGGCATCGGCATGCTGCTGCCCCAGTTGCTGGCCCTGCTGGCCCCCGCACCGCTGCGGGCCAGAAACAGCTATCTGGTGCTGGTCTGCAGCCTGACCCTGGTGGGGATCCTGCTGCTGCGCTACTTTGTGCTCTATGCCGGCCAGATGACAGTCGTATAACGGTATGATCACCAGCGCCAGCCACCCTCGGGTGACTGGCGCTTATTTGTTGCGATGAGTTGTTGCCAAGAATGTGGATGTTATCCCCCAGCGCCGGTACGGTGCAGACGCTGCGGCATAACATAGACGAATGATTGACTGGAGGTTGTGTGCTGGCGGAGCTTGGCTATCTCTCACTGCTACTGGCGGCGGCACTCTCCTTGCTGCAGGGCACCCTGCCCTGGCTGGGATTGCGGCACGCCGCCCCGGCCCTGCTGCGCTGCGCCAAGCCGCTGGCGCTGATCAATGCCGTCCTGCTATTGGCCTCCCTGCTGCTGCTCGCCAGCTGCTTTGGCCAGGATGATTTCACCGTCAGCTATGTGGCCCAGCACGCCAACAGTGCCCTGCCGCTGGGCTTCAAGCTGGCGGCGGTGTGGGGCGGCCATGAAGGCTCCATGCTCTTTTTCGTCTTTGCGCTGGGGCTGTGGGGCGCTCTGGTGACCCTTTGCTCCAGGCGGGTCGATCAGCTGATCACAGCCCGGGTGCTGGCCATCATGGGGCTGATTGTCGGGCTGTTCGGCCTCTATACCCTGATATTCTCCAGCCCGTTTGACCGCCAATTCCCGGGGCCGCTGGAGGGGCGCGATCTCAACCCCATGCTGCAGGATATCGGTCTTATCATCCACCCGCCCCTGCTCTACCTCGGTTACGTCGGCTTTGCGGTCAACTTCGCCTTCGCCATGGCAGCGCTCCATTCGGGCAGACTGGATGGCGCCGTGGCTCACTGGAGTCGCCCCTGGGCGCTCGGCTCCTGGGTCTTTCTCACCGCTGGCATCGTGCTGGGCTCCTGGTGGGCCTACTACGAACTGGGCTGGGGCGGCTGGTGGTTCTGGGATCCGGTAGAAAATGCCTCCCTCTTACCCTGGCTGCTCGGCACCGCTCTGCTGCACGCCCTGATTGTCTGCGAGAAGCGCGGCGCCTATGGTCATGCCGTGCTGCTGCTCTCCATCTTTACCTTTGCCTTGAGCCTGCTCGGCACCTTTGTGGTGCGCTCCGGGGTGCTCACCTCGGTGCACGCCTTTGCGGTGGACCCCAGCCGCGGCCTCACCCTGTTGCTGCTGCTCGGGCTGCTGTTAACCTGCGCCCTCACCCTGTTTGCCCTGCGGGCGGACATTCGCGCCCCCTACGCCCGCTTTGGCTTGCTGTCAAAGGAGGGGCTGCTCGGCGCCGCCATCCTGCTGCTCTGCGTGGCCTGCGCCAGCGTGCTGCTCGGCACCTTCTACCCCATGGTGTTCCAGTCGCTCCATCTGGGCTCGCTCTCGGTGGGTGCCCCCTATTTCAATACCATCTTCGTGCCGCTGGCCCTCTGCCTGATGACGCTGATGACCCAACTGCCGCGCCTGCGCTGGCAGCAGCTTGCGCCACATTCCCGACTCAACGCTCTGTTGCCGCCGCTGTTTGGGCTGCTTGGCGGCGGACTGCTTAGCCTTGCCTATCTGGAACAGGGATCGTTTTCCGGTAGCTGGATTGGCCTTCTCGCCAATATGGTGAGCCTCTGGCTGATGGCCAGTCTGTTGCTCCCGCTCTTGCAACCGACGTCGCTGCGCGAGTTCATCCTCAATCGGTTCGGCAGCCTGCTGGCCCACCTCGGGGTGGCGGTGTGTGCCCTCGGCATCGCGCAGGTGAGTCACCACAGTCAGGAGGGAGGCACTGTGCTAAGTGCCAACCAGCCCTACCCGCTCGGTGCCTTCGAGTTTCGTTATGCGGGGCGCGAGCCGGTGATCGGCCCCAACTATACCGCCGAGCGCATCACGCTTAGCGTGCATAAGCACGGTAAAGAGGTGGCGCGGCTGACGCCGGAGCGGCGCCACTACAGCGTGCGCACCATGAACATGAATGAACCCGGCATCGCGTGGGGACTGTTTGGCGATCTCTACGTGGTGCTGGGTGAGAAGATGGGACCAGATGCCTATGCCATGCGGCTGCACTACAAGCCGCTGGTGCGCTGGATCTGGCTCGGCGGCCTGTTGATGATGGCGGGCGGCACCCTGCGTCTGCTCGCCCGTCGCCCCTTGCTAGCCTCTCGTTTCGTTGCGGGTGGCACCTCCCATCCCCGGCTCGAACAGGAGGCGTTATGAGATCCCGCCTGCGCCTCTTTCTTCCACTGCTGCTGACCCTGAGCCTCGGCATCCTGCTCTGGCTCGGCCTTGGCAACAATCCCTACAGCCAGGATGAGGCAACGCTCGGACGTACCCTGCCTACGTGGCAGAGCGACAATCTGCTGGATGGGAGTCGGATCCAGACCGCCAGCCTCAAAGGTGAGCCCTTTGTGCTTAACGTCTGGGCCAGCTGGTGCGTCAACTGCCGCGCCGAGCATCCGTTGCTCAGCGAGCTCGCGGCAACAGTGCCCCTCTACGGTCTCAACTACCGGGACATGGGGGATGCGGCCCGCGCTTGGCTTATCCAGGCGGGCAACCCCTATCGCGCGATACTGGCCGACCCCGACGGCAAACTGGCCCTTGAGCTCGGCGTCTACGGCACGCCGGAAACCTATCTCTTTGATGCCGATGGTGCCCTGCTCGCCCGCCATACCGGCGAGCTTACCAAAGGGATCTGGCAACGTCAGTTTGCCCCCCTGCTCGACCAGGCGCGAACGGACGCACAGATAAAGGCCGCCACTACTGCACCAGCTATTGCAATATCAGCTCGGGAGACACAGCCATGATGCGCCGTTCTCTTGCCTGCACCCTGCTGGCCCTCGGCATGCTGCTGAGTACAACTGCATATTCCAGCGGGGTCGATACCTATCAGTTTCGCCACCCCGAGCTGCAAAATCGGGCGCAAGAGCTGGCCCGCGCCCTGCGCTGCCCCCAGTGCCAGAACCAGAATCTGGTGGAGTCCAATTCCCCCATCGCCCGGGATCTGCGGCTAGAGGTCTACCGCTGGGTGGACGAGGGGCAGTCTGATGAGCAGGTGATCGCCCGCATGACGGAGCGCTTCGGCGATTTCGTCCGCTACGATCCCCCCTTAAAGGCCAGCACGGTGCTGCTGTGGGGCGGTCCCCTGCTGCTGTTGGGGCTGGCGCTGTTGACCCTGTTTCGCCGCCTCACACGCACAAAGGCGCAACCCATCCCTGTCGTTAAGGCTTTCGTTGAGGCCACCCCTCAACCCGCCGCCGACCCGCGCAGCGAATTGAATTTGCTGATCATGCACGGGGAGCAGGCAGGCCTCTCCCCCGACCAACCACTCTACAGGGAGCTGAGCGCCACCCGCCTGGCCAGCGCTATCCCGGCGGCTGAGCTGGCCCTGCGCGTGCAACTGGCCAACCAGCATAACAATCGCGGTCGCAATAACCGGCACGGGCGGGCCTTGTTGCTGCTTGGCCTCTTGGTCATCGCGGCTGTTGCCGCTGTGTATTTCAGCAGCGGCCGCTATCAGGCATGGCAGGATTATGCATCCCGTCCCGATCCGCTGGCGGGGTTGAGCCCGCGGGATCTGCAGGACAAGGAGCTGGGGAGTCTGCATCAGAAACTTCAGCGCAACCCCGCCGATCTCGACAGCTGGGCGGCGCTCGGCCAGCTCTATCTCTATCGGGGCGAATATGACAACGCCCTGCTCGCTTATCAGCGCCTCGCGCTGCTGGAGGGGCGCGCCAGCGCAGCGACCCAGGCCGCGCAGGCCACCGTGCTCTACTATCAGGCGGGCCAGCAGCTGACTCCTGAGGCAACCCGTCTGCTGGAGAGCGCCCTCAAGCAGGACGCGGGGGAAGTGAGTGCCCTGATGCTGCTCGCCTCCGATCACTTTCTGCATGGCCGCTACAGTCAGGCCATTGCGCTGTGGCAGCAACTGCTCGATGGCGAGCGCCCTCGCATCAACCGGGCCGCGCTGATCGAGGCGATCCAGACGGCAAGCATAATGGGCGGGTAACCCCTTGATTGAAGGAGGGTAATCGTGGTGATATGGCGCCGCGACCACGCAAGTGGCTCAGCACTCTCTTTCAATAGACAAGGATGTCTGGATGCAACTCACCCTGTTAAACGACTCGGGCAAATTCGATGGGCTCGATGACACCATTAGGCATGTCTTTGCCGAGACGGCGCACAAATTGAATGCCTTGTTCGATCTCTCCCAACTGGATGTCACCTTCAGCCCTTTTGCCGAGGGGGATGCGCCCGACTCGGGTATCGGTGGCTGGGCCATCAACATGTATCGGATAGAACTCCAGCTTGATCTGGAACGGCCTGATATCAAAGAGGTGATCATCACCGAATTGCCTGCCGTGCTGGCCCACGAAGTCCACCATATTGTGCAAAAGAAGAACAAGGTGGAAGCAGAAACACTGGCCGAAAACCTGATTTTTGAAGGGCTGGCCTGCTACTTTGAGCAGAGGTTCAATGGCGGCACACTCCCCTCGCTGTTCAAGGAGTCTTATCATCATGACTGGCAATCGCTCCTGGCAGAGATGACGCCCCATCTATCCAGCAAGCAGTTCAACTTTTTAGACTTTTTCTACTGCCGTGATAACCGGCCATTTCCCAAATATGCCGGTTACTGGGTGGGGTTCAATCTGGTGGCCAACTATCTGGCCAAAAGCGGCCTCAATGAAATAGAGGTCATGGGCCTGCCCGCCGAGGCATATTTCAATTAACACGCCTTCACACTGTTCGTGGCGATTACAGAGCCCAAATCTGGAGAGAAGATCATGATCCCCATTCGCTGCAAGGCCGTCTCTGGCGTTGCCCTTACCACTGTCGATGGCGAAACCAGATTGCTGGTGATGAAACGGGTCAAGGGGGGCTTCTGGTGTCATGTGGCGGGTACGGTGGAGGCGGGTGAAACCGGGTGGCAGACCATTATTCGGGAGTTTGGCGAAGAGACAGGTATCCGGGTCACCGAGCTCTACAACGGCCAGTATCTGGAGCAGTTTTACGATGCCGCCTTGAATACGGTGGAGGTGGTGCCGGTCTTTGTGGTCTATTGCCCGCCCAATCAGGCGGTGACCCTCAACAATGAGCACACAGACTATCGCTGGTGTTCCCTGGCCGAGGCCAAGGCGCTGGTGAGTTTCCCGGGCCAGAAGGCGCTCTACGACCATATCTGGCACCACTTTGTCGACAACGCCCCCTCTCCCCTGATGCGGATCGATATCCGCTGACCGCGCACGGCTTCCCCCTGTAGATGCAACACGCCCCCGGATGGGGGCGTGTTATATCTAAAGCCAGCCAAGCGCTTTTGTTAGACCAAGCAGATGGCCTACGGCCGCTCGCCAGCGGCCAGACGGCGGTTGATATCAGCGATAACCGGGGCGATGTCGGCCAGGGTATCAATCACATAGTGCGCCCCCGCCGCCCGCAGTTTGGCCTCGGCCGGTGCACGCCGGGCGGCGATCTCCGCCTCGCTCATGGCGGCAAACTCTTCCCAGGTGGCACCAAACTCGTTGCCGGAGACAGACAGCCCCACCGTCCACATGCCCGCGTTCAGCCCTTCGCTGATGCCGGGTACGGCGTCATCCACCTTGATACAGCGATGCACCGCGCTCACCCCGAGCTCAATCACGTTGGCCAGCGCCATCCAGGGGCCGGGGCGACCACCAGCTTTGAGGTCATCGGTAGCGACCCAGTGATCCGGGCGATAGCCGTGATCGGCCGCCGCAGGCACCAGCGCCTCCATCACAGGACGGGGATAACCGGAGCAGGAGCCGATTTTCATCCCCTGCACCCGCAGAGCGTCCAACACCGGCAGCACACCGGGGATGGGGGTGGCAAAGCGGGTCACGGCGGCAATCTGCAGCGGCATAAAGGTGTGATAAATGTGGTCCACCTCGGCATGGCTCATGGGGTGGCCGAAGCGAGCCAGCCAACGCGCATCCACCGAGGGCAGACGGCCCAGCGCGGCGATATGATCCCACTTGCCAAGGCCCATGGGCTGGCGTGCTTCGTCCAGGGTCACGGTGAAGTCATAGGCGCGGGCTAAGGCCTCGACGAAGATGGAGGTGGGGGCGAAGGAGCCGAAATCGACGACGGTGCCGGCCCAGTCGAGGATCAGCGCCTCCACGTCGGTGGTCGGGTCGATGGCAGTCTGCAAGTCAGTCATGGTGATGTTCCTGTTTCGGTGAAAGTGCGATCTCGCCCAATGCGCGATCGAGAGTGGAAATGGCGCGCACCAGATCGGCGCGGGCGATATTGAGCGGTGGCGAGAGCTGGATAACGTTGCCCTGGGAGACCTTGAAGCTGAGCCCCAGCTCCAGACAGCGGTAGAGCAGCCGTTCGGCAGCCTGGCTATTGCGGGCACGACTCTGGTGATCGACCACCAGATCGAGCGCCCAAAGCATACCGATACCGCGCACCTGCCCGATCAGCGGGTGACGTTCGGCCAACTTGCCGAGCTCGGCCGCCATAAAACGGCCATCCTCCTGCGCTTTTGCCAGCAACCCCTCTTCGCGGATGGTACTGATGGTAGCGAGCGCAGCCGCGCAGCCGATAGGGCTCTTCTCGTGGGTGTAGTGACCGAGTGAAATAGCTGCTGCCTGATTGAACCGGTCGCGGGTGATGAGAGCTGCAAACGGCACTACCCCGCCCCCCAGCCCCTTGCCCAGACAGATGATGTCGGGCTCGATGCCGAACTCTTCAAAGCTGAACCAGTGGCCGGTGCGCCCCAGGGCATTGGGGATCTCGTCGACGATCAGCAGCACCTTGTGGCGATCGCAGATCTCCCGCACCCGCTGCCAGTAGGCCTTCGAGGGCACCTGCACATCGGTGTTGCGGATAGGTTCGGCGATAAAGGCGCCTATTCCTCCCTCCTTCTCGATGACGTACTCCAGATAATCGGCATAGTGCACATCATCCCCCTCCCCGCGATACCAGACGCCGCGATAACGGGTGGGCGGCGGGATGCGCTCCACTCCGGCCATCAGCGGGCCCATACCGGCGCGAAAACAGGCCTCGCCGCCGACCGAGATGGCATCGAGGGAGGCGCCGTGAAAGGCATCCCACAGGGACACCACCTTGCTGTTGCCGGTGATGAAACGGGCAAGCTTCAGGGCAATCCCCACCACCTCGCTGCCGCCGGGGGCGAACAGTACCCGGTTAAGATCGCCGGGGGCCAGCTCGGCCAGGGAGCGGGCGCAGTCGATGGCAACCTGATGGGTGTAGCGGCGGGGCGCGAACGGCAGATCGGCGAGTTGCTGCTGCACCGCAGCCACCACCCTGGGGTGACCGTGACCCAGCTGATGAACGTTGTTGCCGTGAAAATCGAGGTAGCGCTTGCCCGATACACTGGTCAACCAGCTCCCCTGCGCCCCCTCAAGCAGATCCAGACAGGGGGTGGAGAGGGCCTGATGGAGGAAGTAGCGGCTATCCTCCGCCAATCCGGCCCGTACATCTTCGCTCTGGCCCGCCCACCAACGCGCCCGCCCCTCGCCGAGGTTGATATCCCCTTCGCTGTCGGCACGGCCGCTGCCGTGTAGCTTATGGTCATGCAAATCGCGGCCACGCAGATCACGACCCTGAGCCAGCATGCTGGTCATCGCGCGCCCCCTTGCCAGTAGCAGGCGCTGGCCATGGCGGCGAGCAAGCTGCGCACCCGCTCAGGGGTCACGTCGCCGATATTGCCGATACGGAAGCAATCGGCCTGGGAGACCTTGCCCGGATAGATGACAAAGCCCTGCGCCTTGAGCCGCTGGTAGAAATCGGCGAAGCGGTAGTCAGGGTGGGCCGGAGAGTAGAAGGCGGTGATGATGGGAGATTGCCACTGTTCTGGCAGCAGTGGCGCAAATCCGAGGGCAGCCATCCCCGCCACCAGCGTGCGCTGATTCTCGCTGTAGCGCTGATGGCGGGCTTCAATGCCCCCCTCTTCGTCCAGCTCGCGCAGGGCCTGGGCAAAGGCAAGCACGGTATGGGTGGGCGAGGTAAAGCGCCACTTGCCCCCCTGCTGCTCCATGGTCTGCCACTGGGCATGCAGGTCGAGGGAGACAGAGCGGGCGCGCCCGGCACAGGCCGCCAACGCGGCACGGCGAGCGATAACAAAACCAAAACCCGGTACCCCCTGAATGCACTTGTTGGCCGAACTGATAAGAAACTCGATGCCAAGGCGCTCCATGTCGATGGGGATACCGCCAAAGCTGCTCATGGCATCGACGATCAGGCGAATGCCGCGGCGCTGGCAGAGCTCAGCTACCTCCTCAAGGGGGTTGAGCATGCCGGTGGTGGTCTCGCAGTGCACCATGGCCAGATGGGTGATCTCGGGGTGGCGCGCCAGCATCGCCTCGATGGCGGCGGGCTCCGGGCGGGTCGTCTCGCCGCAATCCAGCTCGTGGTGCCGCAGGCCAAGGCAGCGGGCCATCTCCCCCATGCGGGCACCGTAGGCGCCGTTGTTGATGATCAGCAGACACTCATCGACGCCTATCGCCGAGCCCAGTACGCTCTCCACCACATAGCTGCCGCTCCCCTGCAGCAAGACGGCGCTGTAGTCACTTTCATATTCAGGGCCGGTGGCGAGGCGCACCAGCTCGCGGCGGATGGGCTCCACCACGCCCTGGTTGTAGTCCGCATCCCAGGTGCAGCTGTCTTGCAGCATGGCGGCACGCACCGTGGCGGTGGTCGAGAGGGGGCCCGGGGTCAGCAGCAGGTAATCAACGGCGGCGGGAGCCGCAGGGATATGGGTCATGACTTCGCTCCTTTTGGTATATACCAGAATGAGCGCATTGTGGGTAACTGCCCAGCCAAGGTCAAAGGGGTGGCGCTACGTGCAACAAAAAATTCATTTTCAGCGCCGGGATCGCGATAATCTAGGAAGCCTGAACAACAGGGGCGATGCTGGTATCTACCAACGCATGTTGATGTTGCCCTTTAACGACCGGGCAGATGACCTGCCCTGTGCCCAGCCCATTGCCCAACTCATTGCACAACTTATTGCAAAACCAGGGATTTTCATGAGCAAACCGCAATATCTGCAGATCAAGGATGCCCTCGCAAACCAGATCCTGGCGGGGGGGCTGGCTTCCAATGACAAGCTCCCCTCCGAGCGACTGCTGGGGGAACTCTATGGCACCACCCGGGTTACCATCCGCGAGGCACTGGTGCAGCTGGAGGCGAACGGCCTTATCTATCGGGAGGATCGCCGCGGCTGGTTCGTCACCCCGCCGCGCTTTCGCTTGAACCCCAGACGCACCTCCAACTTTCACCAGATAGTGCGGGAGCAAGGGGGTGAGCCGCGCACCGAGCTGCTGGAGAAAAGCCGCCAGGCAGTGCCGCCCGCGTTGATGGCGCAGTTGCAGCTCAAGCCGTTCGACAGCCTGTTTCTGCTCAAACGGCTGCGCTACGCCAACGGGCGTGCCATCTGCTACTGCGAGAACCACTGCCTGCCTGAGCGGGTGCCCGGCCTGCTGGAGCTGGATCTCAACGGCAGCCTGACCGAGATCTACCAGGCCCATTACGATCTTCACTACGCCCGCATGCAGGTGCGCTTCTTCCCCACCGCCCTGCCGGATGAGGTGGCCAAGGCGCTGGGGGCCACCGCCGGTCTGCCCGCCCTGCGCCTCGAGCGACTCAACTTCGATCAGCACGGTCGGGTGCTCGACTTCGATCTGGAGTACTGGCGCCACGACAGTCTGGAGATCGAGGTGGATACCCAGGATTAATCGCGGACACATCAGGAACAGCAAAACGTCACGGGGCCGTCACGGTCACGTCATAAAGATCCCCTAGCCTCTCTCTCAACCAATCTGGTTTATACCAAGCCAACTTATATGGAGAAGAGGATGAAACAGGGAACCCATCTGCTGGCCGCCACCGTGCTGGCTACCATGACAGCCCCGGCACTGGCCGCAACCGACCTCACCGTCTATACCGCCTTCGAACCGGAGCAGCTCAGCGAGCTGAAAACCGCGTTCGAGCGCCAGCATCCGGACATCAATATCAAGTGGGTGCGTGACTCCACCGGCGTGGTCACCGCCCGCTTGCTGGCAGAAAAAGCCCAGCCCAAAGCGGATGTGGTATGGGGACTGGCGGCGACCAGCCTGATGCAGCTCGATCAGCAGCAGATGCTCAATGCCTATGCACCGAAAGGGCTGGATAAGCTCGACAGCCGCTTTCGCGACAGCAAGGCCGAGCCGCACTGGATCGGTCTGGATGCCTTCTTCAGCGCCATCTGCTTCAACAAGGTAGAGGCGGAGAAACAGGGGATCCCGGCGCCCACCAGCTGGGCCGACCTCACCAAGCCCATCTACAAGGGCAAGGTGATCATGCCCAACCCCAGCTCATCCGGCACCGGTTACCTGAGCGTTGCGGGCTGGCTGCAGACCATGGGCGAGCAGCAGGGCTGGCAATTTATGAACGGCCTGCACCAGAACATCGACCGTTACACCCACTCGGGCTCCGCCCCCTGCAAGCTGGCCGCCAGCGGCGAGACGGTGATCGGGATCTCCTTCGACTTCCCGGCCACCAGCCTCAAGGCCAAGGGTGCCCCCATCGAGGTGGTATTCCCGAAAGAGGGTTCGGGCTGGGACATGGAAGCTGCCGCCATCATCAAGGGCACCCCCAAGCTGGATGCCGCCAAACAGCTGCTCGACTTTGCCGCCACCGAGCAGGCCAACGCCCTCTACAACAAGTCGTTCGCAGTGGTCGCCATTCCGGATGTGGCCAAGCCCAGAGCCGGCTATCCTGCCAACATCAAGGGCCAGATGATCGACAACGACTTTGGCTGGGCAGCCCGCGAGCGCAACACCATCCTCGCCCAGTGGAGCGCCAGCTTCGACGGCAAGACCGAAGCCAAGCAGTAAGCGTGAAGGGCAGCGGTTTGTTCACGCCAGACACACCCCTGCCAATAAACTGCCAGTCGAAGGCCAACAGCTGTTGGCCTTCGCTTTTTGGTTTTAACTTCCCGAGTGTGTATTGCCTTCAATTAGCGACGCTTCGCCCATCCACACAGGGCCCAACCACTTGCTGGCGACCCGATCTCATTTGACTGTCATTAAGCTGTCATCCCCCGATCACCTGACCGTCACACTTCACCCGCAAACTGGTATATACCAAATCAGTAGCGAGTCGAACCATGACCCAGCCCTATCTGGATATTCAACATCTCAACAAGCAGTTCGGTGCTTTTCAGGCCCTCAAGGGGATCTCTCTGACCATTGAGCCGGGGGAGTTTATCTGCTTTCTCGGCCCCTCCGGCTGCGGCAAAACCACCCTGCTCAGAGCCATCGCCGGGCTGGATCTACCGGACAACGGCGAGATCTGGCAAGGGGGGCGCAATATCTCCCGCCTGCCGCCCCAGGAGCGCGATTTTGGCATCGTGTTTCAGTCCTATGCCCTCTTCCCCAACTTGACGGTGGCCCAGAACATCGCCTTCGGCCTTGAGAATCAGGGGCTGGCGCGGGATCTCATCAAGGAGCGGGTCGATCACTGGCTGGGGCTGGTGGATCTCACTGCCCAGTCCCACAAATACCCGAGCCAGATCTCAGGCGGCCAGCAGCAGCGGGTGGCGCTGGCTCGGGCCTTGGCCCTCTCCCCCGGCCTGCTGCTGCTGGACGAACCGCTCAGCGCGCTGGATGCGCTGGTGCGCACCCATCTTCGCAGCGAGATCCGTGCTCTGCAGCAGCGCCTTGGCATCACCACCATCATGGTGACCCACGATCAGGAAGAGGCGCTGACCATGGCCGATCGCATCGTGGTGATGGAGGGCGGCCGCATCGTACAGGTGGGCACCCCGCAGGAGATCTACCACCAGCCTGCCAGCCGCTTCGTGGCAAGCTTCGTCGGCACCATGAACTTCCTCGAGACCCTGGTGCTGAGCCCCACTCAGGTGCGCCTCAACGAACAACCGCTGCAACTCGCCAATCAGGCCGCAGCCGGCAGCAAATTGCAGGTGGCGATCCGCCCCGAGGCAATCACCCTGAGTGCGCCGAGCGAGCCGTATCTTGGCCAACATGGCGTTGAAGCAACCATCGATCAGGTGGAGTTTCTCGGCGCCGCCCAGCGTCTTATCTGCACCGCCGACACCTATCTGGGCCCACAGCAAATTCTGGTGGAGCGCCCGACCCACGAGCTACCCCGCCACGAACAGGGTGGCTGGCGCAGCGGCATGCGCTGCTCGCTGCACTGGCCCGCCGGAGCGATGCAGCTGTTTGAAGGAGAGCGCCCATGACAGCCCCCCTTGCGACCTCCTCCCTGTTGCCGCCAGCGACAGCCCGCCAAGACTCTCGCTGGCAGCGGCTCTGTCGCGGCTGGAGCCGGGATCATCTGCTGCAACTGATCCTGCTGGTGCTCGGCATTGCCCTGCTCACCGGCGGTCTGCTGCTGCCGCTGCTCACCATGCTGCAAAAGAGCCTGCAGGATGAGAACGGCCTCTGGGTGGGCCTTGCCAACTTCAGCGCCTACTTCGACTCCCCTCATCTGGGGCGCACCATCGGCAACACCCTCTGGCTCGGGGTGCTGATCACCGCGCTGGTGGTGACCATCGCCTTTGGCTACGCCTACGCCCTCACCCGTACCTGTATGCCGGGCAAGCCCCTGTTTCGCCTCATCGGTTTGATCCCGCTGTTGATGCCCTCCCTGTTGCCCGCCATCAGTCTGGTCTACTGGTTTGGCAATCAGGGGATCGCCAAGGGGCTGCTCGGCGGCGAGAGCATCTACGGCCCCATCGGCATCGTCATTGGCCTTGGCTTCTGGTGCTTCCCCCACGCCCTGATGATCCTTATCACGGCGTTCGGTCAGAGCGATGCCCGCCTCTATGAAGCCTCCCGGGTGCTGGGCAGCAGCGGCTGGCGCACCTTTGTCACCGTCACCCTGCCTACCGCCCGTTATGGCCTGCTCAGCGCCGCCATCGCCGTCTTCACCCTCACCATCTGCGACTTCGGGGTTGCCAAGGTGATTGGCGGCCAGTACAGCGTGCTGGCTACCGATATCTACCGGCAGGTGATCGGGATGCAGAACTTCTCCCTCGGCGCCGTTGCCAGCGTCACCCTGCTGCTGCCGGCACTGTTGAGCTTTGCCCTGGAGCACAGGGTACGCAGCAAGATGCAGGAGCAGAGCAGCACCAAGGCGGTGCCCTATCAGCCCAAACCCCATCGGCTGCGTGACCTGCTGGCGCTCGGCTGGTGCACGCTCTGGGCCCTGCTGTTTCTGGCGCTGGTGGGGATGGCCGTTTACGGCTCCCTGGTGCAGTTCTGGCCCTACAACCTCGAGCTGACGCTGGATCACTACGCCTTTGACAGCAACAGCGTCTACGGTTGGCAGCCCTTTACCAACACCTTGCAACTTGGCCTCTATACCGCGCTTATCGGTACCGTGCTGGTGATGGTGCTGGCCTGGGCGCAGGAGAAGGGGCGCCACTTTGCGCCGCTTCGCCAGCTGTTGCATCTGCTTGCCATGCTGTCGCTGGCGGTGCCCGGCATGGTGCTGGGGCTGGGTTACATCTTCTTTTTCAACGGCAATCCGCTCTTTGGCGGCCTATACGGCACCCTGCCGTTGATGGTGCTCTCCTGCGTCATCCACTACTACACCGTGGGTCATATGACGGCGCTGACCAGCCTGAAACAACTGCCCAAGGAGCTGGAGCTGGTGGCCATTTCTCTGCGCATTCCGCTCTGGAAGGCGTTCTGGCGAGTCACCCTGCCCGCCTCCCTGCCCGCACTGCTGGAGATCTTCATCTATCTGTTCGTCAACGCCATGACCACCACCTCGGCGGTGATCTTCCTCTATTCGAGCGACAGCGTGCTCGCCTCCATCGCCGTGCTCAATATGGAGGATTCCGGCGATACCGCCGCGGCCGCCGCCATGGCCACCCTGATCCTGCTGGCCGCCGCCACCGTCAAGCTGCTCCAGCTCTTTTTAAGTCGCGCCCTGCTGGATAGCACCCAGCGCTGGCGCCACCAATAACCTTATCGAGGAGTCATCATGTCCACTCTCCCCTTCTGGCTGGCCGAAGCGCTCGCCGCCGAACAACCCGCACCGCCCACGCCCCTAGTCGGCAACCACGAGGCCGATGTCTGCATCGTCGGTGGCGGCTTTACCGGGCTGTGGAGCGCCATCGCCCTTAAACAGACCGAGCCCCACCTGCACGTCATAGTGCTGGAAAAAGATCGCTGCGGCAGCGGCGCCTCCGGACGCAACGGCGGCTGTTTGCTCACCTGGTCGGCCAAATACCTGACCTTAAAACGCCTCTTTGGCGAGCAGCAGGCTGCCTGGCTGGTACAAAAATCCGAGCAGGCGGTACACGAGATCGCCCGCTTCTGCGAAACGCACAACATAGAGGCAGAGCTGAGGGTCGAGGGCACCTGCTACACTGCCACCAGCGAGGCACAGCGCGGCCTGATGGAGCCGGTATTGCGGGAACTCAAGCGCGCCGACCTTAACCAGTGGCAGGCGATTGAAGAGGGTGAACTGGCGAGCCAGAGCGGCTCCCACGTTCATCTGGAGGGGCTCTACAGCCCCCACGCGGGCTCGGTGCAACCGGCGCTCTTGGTGCGCGGCCTGCTGCGGGTAGCTCGGGAACTGGGGGTCGAGGTCTATGAGCACTCCCCCATGCAGCGCCTTGAGGCGGGCCAGCCTGCACGGGTACAGACACCGCAGGGTGAGGTGCGTGCCCGCAAGGTGGTGCTGGCCCTCAACAGCGCCATGGTGCAGCACTTTCGCGAGTTTCGCCGCAGCATAGTGCTGGTCTCCTCCGATATGGTGATAACCGACCCCGCGCCGGATGCACTGGCTGCCCAGCAGCTTGCGCACGGCCGCTCCGTGGTGGATGGCCGCACCTTTGTCCACTACTACCGCTCGACCCCGCAAGGGCGGCTGATGCTGGGCAAGGGGGGCAACACCTTCGCCTTTGCCAACCGCCATCTGGCCGAGTTCGATGCGCCGAGCCGTTATCTTGCCCCTCTCACCCGCACCCTGCGCCGCTTCTTTCCGGCGCTCAAAGAGGTGCCCATCGCCGCCAGCTGGTGCGGCGCCTCCGACCGCTCGGTAGATGGCCTCCCCTTCTTCGGCCACTGGCGAGGGCAGCCCAATATCGTCTATGGCCTCGGCTATTCCGGCAACGGGGTGGCGCAGAGCTGGATCGGCGGCCAGATCCTGGCAGCCTTGGTGCGCGATGAAGTGCGGGAATCAGACAAGCCGTGGCGCGACTGCGCCCTGGTCAGCGGCCCGCGCGGCTATTTTCCGCCCGAGCCGTTTCGCTGGCTGGGCGCCATGGCGGTGCGCAACGCCATCAGGCGCAAGGAGCGTGCGGAAGATGAGAACCGTCCGGTGGCCTGGTATGACAAACAGCTGGCCAAACTTGCCGATGCCGCTGGCAAGGCAGACAAGTAAGCGCGGTAATGCCAGTCCCGCACGCTTCTACCCCGTCTGACTGCAACAAGCAAAGCGCCGACCCAAGGGTTGGCGCTTTGCTATTTGCGCCGTCGGCCATCAGCGCACCTGCTGATCCCGAGCGGCGCAAACCTGCGATCAGCTCCGCATTGCCCGGATCGGAGGGCATCGGACGGCATAGACAAGGCGCGGCACACACGGTGCCCAACCAGCCGCCAATAGCACTGTTTCACCAGCGAAACATCATCAAAAACATAATCTCACTTGCGCAACAATCAGGCTGACACGGCGCCGCCTTGCTGGGGTATCGCGCCAGAGAGAACCACGCCGAAGAGCCCCGCCGATCAGGGCAAAGAGTGCCAACCCGTTACGCTTGCACGCGGTTTATCGCCGCCACTTGTCGGCCGCCGGAACTTCCGTGCCCAGCAACAGCGCCGGCCTTGCCTGCCACACCCGCTCGGGGTCGGGCTCGGCAATGGCGGCGGCGATCAGCTGCTCGCTCCAGTGGCGGTGCAGCAGCCACATCTGCTGGCCGTGATCCCCATCACTCCGGGTGCACTGCTTGGTGACATCGGCGGTGCGATAGAAGTAGCGCACCAGCGTCGTGAGCTCAGGCTCCGGCCAGCGGCAGCCAAAGTCACGCAGCAGGGATGACCAGAAGTCAATCTGGCCCCGCTCGTGCTGCTGCTCCAGCGCATGCAGCTCGGGGATGAGATCCATCGCATGCCAGAGGGCGCCATAGCCGACAAAGCGGCGCTCCAGCGCCTCCAGTGCCTCGTCAAGCAGCACCAGCGCCTGCGGCCAGCTGGTCGCCTGAATGCGGATCTGCTCCTGCGCCTCGCAGACCGCCGCCAGCCACCCCATGGCGAGGCGACCGATGATCGCCTCCTTGTTGGGATAGAGGTGGTAGAGCGACTTGATCCCCACCCCCGCCCGATCGGCGATGGCATTGGTGTTGAGGGCCGCAAAACCCTGCTCCTGCAACAGGCTCAGGGTCGCCTCCTCGATGCGGCTGGCCACCGCCTGACTGCGCTGCTGTTTGGGTTGGCGGCGCATGGCAACCCCTTGGGGTAACGGTCCCTCGGTCACTGACTCCTCTGACATCACTCCTCCCTGTTGTTGGCCCATCGGCAGGCGCTCTGGTGGTAGATCTTGCTACCTCAGCCAAGCGGGGACTGCGCCCCGCTCGCCACCGATCGATGTGACATGGTAAACAAAACGTTAAATATTTGCAGCAATTGCTGGCATTTTTTGACCAAGCAGCCATAAAGAGATCTCGAAATATGCAGTAAACACTGCACAAAACCCGACCCTCAAGGAGATCACCGCATGGATTGCAAGGCACCACACCCCGCCCGTTCCCGCACTTTTTTGCTGCTCGCCCCGCTGCTGGCCGCCACGCTGGCGGGTTGCCAGCAGGGGCAACCGCCCACCGCCGCGCGCACCCTTTATCTCAACGGCAAGATCCACACTCAGGATGGTCAGCGCCAGGTGGCAGAAGCCATGGTGGTGAGCGGCGGCCAGTTTCTCTATGTGGGCAACCGGCAGGGGGCCGAGGCGCTCAGCACCCCCGACACCCAGGTGGTCGACTTGCAGGGCAAGATGGTGCTGCCGGGGCTGCACGACAACCATATCCACCTGCTGGGCACAGTGGCGCTCGATATGTGCGATCTCGACGGCAAGCCGGTCGATCTCGGCGAGCTGGCGGCCAAGGTGAAAAGCTGCCTGCCCCGCTACGCCCCCAAGGCTGGCGACTGGCTGGTGATCAACCAGTGGTCTCCCTACGAGGGCAACGCCCCCACCGCCACCTATAAAACCGTGCTGGCGGCCCTTGATGCCGCCGCTCCCGACAACCCGGTGGTGCTGGCCGGGGTCGATGGCCACGCCAGCGCCTACAACTCGCGGGCACTGGCGCTGGCGACCGATAAAAGCGGCAAACAGGTTGGCTTCAGCGCCGCCACCCTGGCGCCGGGCGGCCTCTTTGCCCCCTTCAAACCCTATGTGGATCTCGATAGTGGCGTCATTCGCGAAGGGGCCCGCAGCGCCATCCCCTCCCCCGACAGCGGCCTGCTGAGCGCCCATGACGAGCAGGCGGCGAACCAGTATCGCCAGATCCTGCCCGCCGTCTCGACCCTGATGGCCTCGCGCGGCATCACCAGCATTCAGGATGCCTGCGCCACCGACTTTATCCGCGATCGCCTGCGGGAGATGGAAGAGAAGGGGCTGCTCAATATGCGGGTCACCGCCGCCACCTGTTTTCACGAGGATGACTACAGCGGCAAGCTCGATATCGGCGGCCATCTGGCCAAAGCCAACCGGGTGCGCGACCAGTTCGCCGGCGATCCGCTGATCAAGGCAGATGCGGTCAAGATCTTCCTCGACGGGGTACTGGAGGGTGATCCCTTCAGCACGCCCCCCTTCCTGCCCAACGCCGGCATGCTGACCAACTACCAGACCCCCCACCTCGCCGCAGATCAGGGTGGCGAGCAGGTCACCATCACCGCCAACAGCGAGGATGCCGGCAGCAAGGGGCTGGTCAACTACCGCGCCGCCGATCTGAACCGCTACGTGGGGGCGCTCGACAAGGAGGGCTTTAGCATCCATATGCACAGCATCGGCGATCGCACCACCCGCATGGCCCTCGATGCGCTGGAGGCGGCTCGCGCCAGCAAAGGCGATCACGGCATTCCCCACACCCTCGCCCATCTGCAGGTGGTTCATCCGGACGATCAGCAGCGGCTCGGCCAGCTTGGCCTCTACCTCACCTTCACCTACGCCTGGACCAACCCCCAGCCCGAATATGACATGCTGGTCACCCCCTTTATCCAGCCGACCCGCAAGGGGCAATCCCTGCACGAGGCGATGTACGATCCCAAGGGGTATCTCAAGCAGGCGCTCTATCCGGTAGCCAGCTCGCGCAAGGCGGGGGCCATTCTGGTCGCCGGCAGCGATGCACCGGTCGACAGCCGCGATCCGCGCCCCTTCGCCAATATGGCTGCCGGGGTCAACCATGCTCCCCAGAGCGGCGATGACTTTCGGGCGAGCCAGCGCATCACCCTCGACCAGATGCTGGATGCCTACACCATCAACGGCGCCCGCGCGGTGCGCCAGCAGGCTATCAGCGGCTCCATCGAAGCGGGCAAATCGGCCGACTTTATCGTGCTGGATCGGGATCTCTACCAGCTGGTCGCCGCCGGCAAACCGGAGCAGATCGCCGATACCAAAGTCACCCGCACCGTCTTTCGCGGGCAGACGGTCTTTAGCCAGTAAGTTCAGCCGAAATGGCGAGGGTGAGCATCTGATCAGCGGCGATCTGAGCATATGCAGCCAGACCAGCCCCCCTTAAAAGCAACATGCCGACCTTTGGGTCGGCATTTTTAGTTCGGGGAGTGATAGCAAGCCCTGATGGCAAGGCGCGCGGTGCAAGGGTCAATCAACGGGAGCTAACCCGAGTTCGGCTTGGCCCTTTGCCTCAAATCGGAGGGGCATTGGCAACCAGCATGGCCAGCGGGCTGCCCCAAGCGGAGGCAAGATTGATTCACCAGCGAAACAGCATCAGCCAACTTGGTTGCAACAGCGTAACAGTCTTGGCCTGTTGGATTCTGGCCGCAGGCGAAGGCTGTGGCATACTAACCCCCCGATCGTCTGCATACGCCTCGTTATTCGAAATCGAGGAGTGGCGTTCAATAACAATGTGGCTGGATGGGTTGAGTGATGAAAACAGTGTTGATAACCGGAGCGAGCAGAGGATTGGGGTTAGCGCTGGTTCAGACATTTTACGAGCGCGGATATCAGGTTTACGCCGTGGTCAGAACCACCAGCGCTTGTGACATGCTCACTACTCTCTACCCTGCCGTCTCTGTGCTGATAACCGATGTCACCCATGAAAATTATGAAGAACAGCTATTTTGTTTTATCCAAGACAGAGCTGTAGATATCGTCATAAATAATGCAGGCTCTGCTGGCACTCCGGGAATCGACACAAGGCATAGCACCGGCGACCAGCTGGTTTATGAATTTAAGACCCACTGTGTCGGTGCGCTATCAACCGTTAATGCCGTATTGAGTAATGAAAATGTATTACCCCCATCCTTGATCGTAAATATCAGTTCAAGGAGAGGCTCATTAAATATGCAAGCGGCAGGCGCAGCCAAAGGAGTAAAATGCTCTTTCTCCTATCGCATAGCAAAGGCAGCTCAAAACATGCTGTCACTGTGTATGGCTGATGATCTGGAGAGCATGGGCATAAAAGTTATCTCTGTTCACCCAGGAGCATTACTTACCAAAATGGCTCCTGCTGATGCAACACTGACACCAGAGCAGTCAGCAAATAAGTTGGTTGAAATGATAGAAGGCAATGATTTTAATACACGGGATTTTATCTGCTTGGAGAGAGGGAGACTTTCTTGGTAAATTCTAGATCTTTTGTCGTAAAACAATAGATTATAAAAATAACTAAACACTTTTATATAAAGACACCACTCGAGAGTGGTGTCTTTATTTCGGAGACAATATGTCTAATCATTTTATCGACACTAAACCAAATGAGCGCTACCAACTCGATTGATTGCTTGCCAAAAAGCGAATGCTCGACCAGTGCACGACAATTGAATACGCTCATTCAATCCAGTATCACTAGAAAAATGAATCTCTTCGTAGAGAACAACTGGAATCTGTTTATTGTCTTTGAAGCGCTTATCTGGCCCACCTTTTTATTTACGTATTTCCACGTGTGATCGATAACTGTTGTATCAGAAGGGACCCCATTATCCTCTATAAATTTAGCTTCTTGAATTTGGATGTTAAGATTCTCATAGGAAACCGCCCCGACACAATCTTTCTCAAAAACAAGAACTTTATCTGGAAAGAAATATAGTGTTTGCTTACCCACAGGAATACTGGGAGTTTGGATGTTAGTTCTTACGTATGGCGGATTACTGACTGATAGACCAATTTTATTTCGCCTTACCAAATGACTAGCACCTGCATGATATTTATTATCTATGACTTGTCCTTGCGCCTCTAAGTGCCAAGCTGAGTTACATCCTTTCATAGAATCAAAAGCTGAATGCAGTTCTTCTACTACATTCTCAAAATCAGACTCAATATCGTACATTACCACCACAGTCTTTCCAAGAAGGTCCCTGTAATATGCTATAGCAATCAAAAACACACTAATTGTGGCAATACAATAAATACCCTCAGCTTGGACATCTTGGGAAAAAGCCATAGCTAATACAATAACACTTAAAATAGTTACGAGTGGCCAAAGACGTACTTTTTGCTTCTTTTTATTTAGCTCATCCACTAATTCTTTAGATGAAGAGTCAACCATGAGTTCAATAGCTGAACTTTCAATTTCTTTCAATGGTTCATGTGTGCCTGAATAAGAGTCAACTGATGGTTTTATATCAAGATCAGGGCTCAGCTGATTAATCCCGCCCGTATTATTATTTGATAATGACTTACGGTAATAAAGCCCTCCCATCCCAATATGAACATAGTTTCCTCTTGGGCCTGCGCCTATTCGCAATCCCTTTACTCCCGCGGAAACACCGACTCCTGACTTAGACAAGTTGAATCTAAATGGCCCCACACTAACTGACTTTCGTAAATATAATCCCATCCCGAAAACCCTTACGAACAATGATTTACTATAACAGTATCCCCTATCAACTAATGACTAACTTACTACATCGAACGGCGTAGAAAAACCATTGCTGACAAATAAGTTATCACGCAATCCTAATTAAGAGATATACCGCGCATTTTTCTAGCAAACCATCGAACATAAATTGCATATAAAAACCACCATTTGGCTGTCTACCACCAATGCTCAACCATAAAAAAGCCGCCCATCGGGCGGCTTTTTATTAGAGATAACGGGCTAAGCAGAATTACCAGCCGGTCACTTCGCGCAGGGCCTTGCCGATATCGGCCAGGGAGCGGACGGTTTTCACGCCAGCATCTTCCAGCGCGGCAAACTTCTCGGCAGCGGTACCCTTGCCACCGGAGATGATGGCGCCAGCGTGGCCCATCCGCTTGCCGGGAGGGGCGGTAACACCGGCGATATAGGAGACCACCGGCTTGGTGACGTGGGCCTTGATATAGGCGGCAGCGTCTTCCTCGGCGTTGCCGCCGATCTCGCCGATCATCACGATCGCTTCGGTCTGCGGGTCGTTCTGGAACATCTCCAGAATGTCGATAAAGTTGGAGCCCGGGATGGGGTCGCCACCGATACCGACACAGGTGGACTGGCCAAAGCCCTCGTCAGTGGTCTGCTTGACCGCTTCGTAGGTCAGGGTGCCGGAGCGGGAGACAATGCCCACCTTGCCCGGCTTGTGAATGTGACCCGGCATGATGCCGATCTTGCACTCACCCGGGGTGATCACACCCGGGCAGTTGGGGCCGATCATCCGCACGCCGGTCTCTTGCAGCTTCACTTTCACATCCAGCATATCCAGCGTCGGGATGCCTTCGGTGATGGTGACGATGAGCTTGATGCCCGCGTCGATCGCTTCCAGGATCGCGTCCTTGCAGAACGGTGCCGGCACATAGATGACGGTGGCGGTGGCGCCGGTCGCTTCGACTGCGTCACGGACGGTGTTGAACACCGGCAGGCCCAGATGGGTGGTGCCACCCTTGCCCGGGGAGACGCCGCCGACCAGCTGGGTACCGTAGGAGAGCGCCTGCTCGGAGTGGAAAGTACCCTGACCGCCGGTAAAGCCCTGGCAGATGACTCGGGTGTCCTTGTTGATCAGTACGCTCATCAGTTGGCCTCCGCTGCTTTGACGACTTGCTGCGCGGCATCGGTCAGACTCTTGGCCGCAATGATGTTGAGGCCGCTCTCGGCCAGCTTGATACCACCCAGCTCGGCGTTGTTGCCTTCCAGACGGACCACGACGGGCACCTTGACCCCCACTTCCTTGACCGCACCGATAATGCCTTCCGCGATCATGTCGCAGCGCACGATGCCGCCGAAGATGTTGACCAGCACTGCTTTGACGTTGCTGTCGGAGAGGATGATCTTGAACGCCTCGGTTACGCGCTCCTTGGTGGCTCCGCCGCCGACGTCAAGGAAGTTGGCCGGCTTGCCGCCGTGCAGGTTGACGATGTCCATGGTGCCCATGGCCAGACCCGCGCCGTTGACCATGCAGCCGATGTTGCCATCGAGGGCCACATAGTTGAGCTCCCACTGGGCGGCGTGCGCTTCGCGGGGGTCATCCTGTGACGGGTCGTGCATTTCGCGCAGCTTGGGCTGACGATAGAGGGCGTTGGCGTCGATGTTGATCTTGCCATCCAGGCAGTGCAGGTTGCCCTGCGCGGTGATCACCAGCGGGTTGATCTCCAGCAGCGCGAAGTCGCAGTCGAGGAACATCTGGCCCAGACCCATGAAGATCTTGGTGAACTGTTTGATCTGATCGCCGACCAGACCCAGCTTGAAGGCCAGCTCGCGGGCCTGATAGGGCTGCGGGCCAACCAGCGGATCCAGGGTGGCCTTGTGGATCAGATGGGGGGTTTCGTGGGCGATCTTCTCGATGTCCACGCCACCTTCGGTAGAGGCCATGAAGACCACGCGACGGGAGCCACGGTCAACTACGGCGCCCAGGTAGAGCTCTTTGGCGATGTCGGTGCAGGATTCAACCAGGATCTTGGTGACCGGCTGGCCGTTGGCGTCAGTCTGGTAGGTCACCAGATTCTTGCCCAGCCAGTTCTGGGCGAAGGCACGGATCTCATCCTTGCTCTTGGCCACTTTCACGCCGCCCGCTTTACCGCGGCCACCGGCGTGTACCTGGCATTTGACGACCCAGATATTGCCGCCAATCTTGTCGGCCGCTTCGGCCGCTTCCTGCGGGGTAGCACAGGCATAACCTTCGGAGACCGGCAGGCCATACTCGGCAAACAGCTGTTTTGCCTGATATTCATGCAGATTCATAGATGCTCTATCCGTGTTGTAGGTATTTCCGTCCGGGGCTCGTGTTTCTCAATCCCCTGTGAGTGGGGGCCTCGGGGGCCCCTCGTTATCTTTCAGTTGGTTGCTCAGACGTCCAGCAGCAGGCGGGTCGGATCTTCCAGCAGCTCCTTGACGGAGACCAGGAAGCCTACCGATTCGCGCCCGTCGATGAGACGGTGATCGTAGGAGAGGGCCAGGTACATCATCGGCAAGATCTCGACCTTGCCATCAACGGCCATCGGGCGATCCTGGATCTTGTGCATGCCCAGAATGGCGCTCTGGGGCGGGTTGATGATCGGGGTGGACATCAGGGAACCGAACACACCACCGTTGGTGATGGTGAAGTTGCCGCCAGTCAGCTCATCCACGGTCAGTTTGCCGTCGCGGCCCTTGCCGGCCAGATCCTTGATGGCCTTCTCGATGTCGGCCAGGCTCATGTTGTCGCAATCGCGCAGTACCGGGGTCACCAGACCACGGGGGGTGGAGACGGCGATGCTGACGTCGAAGTAGTTGTGGTAGACGATGTCGTCACCATCCAGCCCGGCGTTCACTTCCGGATAGCGCTTGAGGGACTCCACTACCGCCTTCACGTAGAAGGACATGAAGCCGAGCTTGATGCCGTGCTTCTTCTCGAAGATCTCGCCGTACTGCTTGCGCAGATCCATGATGGGCTTCATGTTGACCTCGTTGAAGGTGGTCAGCATGGCAGTGGTGTTTTTCGCTTCCAGCAGACGCTCGGCGATGCGCTTGCGCAGACGGGTCATCGGCACCCGCTTCTCGCTGCGACCGGCCAGCGCGGCAACCGGCGCGACCGGGGCAGCAGCCACCGGAGCGGCTGCGGCAGGCTTGCTCAGCGCCTTGATGTAGGCTTCCACATCATCCTTGGTGATGCGACCGCCCTTGCCGGTGCCGGTCAGCTTGGCCACGTCGATGTCGTGCTCGCCAATGAGACGACGCACGGAGGGGCTCAGGCCATCGGCGCCATCATCGGCAACCGCTTCAGCCGGCTTCTCCTTGGTCTCTTCACCGGCCACGGCAGCCGCCTTGATGGTGGCGATCAGCTGGCGGGAGAGGACAGTCGCCCCCTCTGCCTGCAGGATGTCGCCCAGCACGCCAGCTTGCGGTGCCGGCACTTCCAGCACCACCTTGTCGGTTTCGATGTCGACCAGCACTTCATCACGGGCAACCAGATCACCCGGCTTCTTGTGCCAGGTGGCAATGGTGGCATCAGCCACTGATTCCGGCAGGTCCGGTACCTTGATCTCGATAGTCATCTAATCAGTTCCTTGTTACTTCTTGTTCAGGGCTTAGGCCAGAGTAAGGGCATCTTCCACCAAGGCTTTCTGCTGCTTGGCGTGGACGGACATGTAACCAACCGCCGGTGAGGCGGACGCCGGACGACCGGCATAACGCAGGGTGGCTCCGGTCGGCAGCACCTCATCGTAGTTGTGACGGGTGCAGTACCAGGCGCCCTGGTTTTGCGGCTCTTCCTGACACCAGACAAAATCGGTTACGTGGCTGTAATCGGCCAGAATGGCGCGCACTTCCTCTTCCGGGAAGGGGTAGAGCTGTTCGATCCGCACGATCGCCACATCCTTCTGTTCCGCCTTGCGACGAGCTTCGAGCAGGTCGTAATAGACCTTGCCGGAGCAGAAGACCACCCGCTTGACCGCTTTCGGATCCAGCGCGTCAATTTCGCCAATGGCGTTCTGGAACGTGCCTTCCGCCAGATCTTCGAGCTTGCTGACCGCCAGCGGGTGGCGCAGCAGGGATTTGGGCGTCATCACGATGAGCGGACGGCGCATCGGGCGCACTACCTGACGGCGCAGCATGTGGAATACCTGAGCCGGGGTTGAGGGGACGCACACCTGCATGTTGTGCTGGGCGCACATCTGCAGATAACGCTCGAGACGGGCGGAGGAGTGCTCCGGCCCCTGCCCCTCGTAACCGTGCGGCAGCAGCATGGTCAGGCCGCACATCCGGCCCCACTTCTGCTCGCCGGAGGAGAGGAACTGGTCGACCACCACCTGAGCGCAGTTGGCGAAGTCACCGAACTGTGCTTCCCAGATGGTGAGGCCGGCCGGCTCGGCGCTGGCGTAGCCATATTCAAAGGCCAGTACCGCGTTCTCGGTCAGTACCGAGTCGTAAATCTCGAACGGCCCCTGCTCGTCGTGCAGGTTGCACAGCGGGGTGTAGGTGCTGGCATCGGTCTGGTTGTGCAGCACGGCGTGGCGGTGGAAGAAGGTGCCACGACCGGAATCTTCACCGGTAAAGCGGATCCGGGACCCCTTGTCCACCAGAGTGGCGTAGGCCAGGGTTTCGGCAAAGCCCCAATCCACCAGCTTCTCACCGGCAGCCATCAGACGGCGGTCTTCGTAAATTTTCTCGACCTGACGCTGCAGCACGTGGGTCGCCGGATACTGGCTCACCCGCTCGCCGAGGCTCTTGAGGTGATCCATCGGCACGGCACTCTCATAGGCCATGTTCCAGTCGTGGCCCAGATAAGGGGTCCAGTCGACGGAGTGCAGTTCCATCGGCCGCCACTCTTTG
The DNA here is from genome assembly GCF_051948815.1 of Aeromonas sp. Lyrl_2. Lineage (NCBI taxonomy): Bacteria > Pseudomonadati > Pseudomonadota > Gammaproteobacteria > Aeromonadales > Aeromonadaceae > Aeromonas > Aeromonas sp. Lyrl_2. The sequence continues at coordinate 55,122 of NZ_JAYJLJ010000013.1, read as the reverse complement.
CTTACGCGCTCGCCGCGATCCAGCGCTTCACGATACTCGTTGACCAGTTCGGTAGCCCGCTCCTGAGCGAGGCTCCCCTCGGCCACCAGCTGATCGGCGTAGATCTTGCGCGGGGTCGGGTGCTGCTTGATCTTCTGGTACATAAGCGGCTGGGTTGCGCTCGGCTCGTCCGCTTCGTTGTGACCGTGACGACGGTAGCAGACCAGCTCGATCACCACGTCGCGTTTGAAGGTGTTGCGGTAATCCAGTGCAATCTGGGTCACCAGCACCACGGCTTCCGGATCATCCCCGTTGACGTGCAGCACCGGCGCCTGCACCGCCTTGGCGATGTCGGTGCAATATTCGGTAGAACGCAGGTCACGAATATAGGAGGTGGTGAAACCAACCTGGTTGTTGATGACGATGCGCACCGTCCCGCCGACACCATAGGCGCGGGTCTGGGACATGTTGAAGGTCTCGGCCACCACGCCCTGACCGGCCATGGCCGAGTCACCGTGAATGGTGATGGGCAGCACGCTGGAGCCATCCTTGTCACCGCGACGATCCATACGGGCACGGACCGAGCCGATGACCACAGGGTTGACGATCTCGAGGTGGGAGGGGTTGAAGGCGAGCGCCAGATGGACGTTGCCACCCGGGGTGGCGAAGTCGGAGGAGAAGCCCATGTGGTACTTCACATCACCGGTACCCCAGGATTCGCCATGCTTGCCGGCAAACTCGTCGAACAGATCCTGAGCGCGCTTGCCCAGTACGTTGATCAGCACGTTGAGACGACCGCGGTGGGCCATACCGATAACGGCCTCTTTGCAGCCCTGCTCACCGGCGCGACGGATCAGCTCCTTGAGCATGGGGATCATGGCGTCGCCACCTTCCAGCGAGAAGCGCTTGGCTCCCGGGAACTTGGCGCCCAGATATTTCTCCAGCCCTTCGGCGGCGGTCAGGCTCTCGAGGAAACGGGTCTTCTCTTCGAGGGTGTAGCTCCCCTTCCCTTCAATGGATTCGAGACGCTGTTGCAGCCAGCGCTTCTCTTCCGTGGAGGTGAGGTGCATGTAGTCGGCGCCGATGGAGCCGCAGTAGGTCTTCTTCAGCGAGGCGTAGAGGTCGGAGAGCACCATGGTCTCGCGACCGATGGCGTAGGAGCCCACATTGAAGGTGGCCTCCATATCTGCGCCCTGCAGGTTGTGGAACGCAGGATCCAGTTCGGCAACGGTTTCACGCTGCCACAGGCCCAGCGGGTCCAGATTGGCATTCTGGTGACCACGGAAACGGAAGGCGTTGATCAGCTGCAATACCCGCACCTGCTTGGCATCCACTTGCGGATCGGAGACGGGAGCACTGTAGCGAGAGGGATCCTTGGCCAGACGACGGAAATAATCGCGGACCTGGGAGTGGGGTTGTTCAACCGCATGGCCATTGACCTGGGGCAGCTCGCTAAACAGGCTGCGCCACTCGTCGGACACGGAGTCAGGATTTTCCAGGAAGGATTCGTACAAATCCTCTATATAGCTTGCATTCGCACCAGCCAGGTGAGATGACTCCAACCAGGCCTTCATCACGCCGTTATGCATTTCTATCCCTTGTACTTCTTGTTACTGCTGCGCAGCTTGTAGGGGTCAAATAGCCATCCTGCCACGGGTGGGATGGCTATCCAGAGGTCGGGCCAGCACCTGGCCGGCCCTGATACTAAACAGCCCGATTGAGCAACATCGACTTGATCTGGCCAATCGCCTTGGTCGGGTTCAAGCCTTTCGGACAGACGTTCACGCAGTTCATGATGCCATGGCAGCGGAACACGCTGAAGGCGTCGTCCAGATTCCCCAGTCGTTCGGTGGTCGCGGTGTCGCGGCTGTCAGCCAGCCAGCGGTAGGCGGCGAGCAGCCCGGCCGGACCGATGAACTTGTCGGGATTCCACCAGAAGGAGGGGCACGAAGTGGAGCAGCAGGCACAGAGAATGCACTCGTACAGGCCGTCAAGCTTGGCGCGCTCTTCGGGGGATTGCAGGTGCTCACGCACCGGCGGCAACTTGTCATCATTGATGAGGAAGGGTTTGACCTTCTCCCACTGGGTGTAGAACTGGGTCATGTCGATCACCAGATCGCGGATCACCGGCAGGCCAGGCAAGGGGCGGATAACAACGTTATTGCCCTTCTTCAGCAGGTCGGAGAGCGGGGTGATACAGGCAAGACCGTTCTTGCCATTCATGTTGAGACCGTCTGATCCACAGACCCCTTCGCGGCAAGAGCGGCGGAAGGCGAGCGTGGGATCCAGCTCTTTCAACTGGATCAGTGCGTCGAGCACCATCATGTCGGAACCTTCAGGAATATCAAGACGATATTCCTTCATATGGGGGACGTTATCAACATCCGGATTGTATCTGTAGACAGAGAATGTGACGTTCATTGGGCTGGCTCCGCAATCAGTAAGTCCGGACCTTGGGCGGGAACGCCTCACGGGTCTTGGGTGACATGTTGACAGCGCGACGGGTCATGGACTCGGTGTCCGGATGATAGAGGCTGTGGCACAGCCAGTTCTCATCGTCGCGATCCGGGAAGTCGAAGCGGCAGTGAGCACCGCGACTCTCGGTACGGAAGTTGGCGGCAACCGCCGTGGCAAACGCCGTCTCCATCAGGTTGTCCAGCTCCAGGCACTCGATACGCTGGGTGTTGAACTCTTTGGAGGTGTCATCCAGACGGGCTGACTTGAGGCGCTCGCGGATAACTTTGAGCTCGGCCAACCCTTCTGCCATCGCCGCACCTTCGCGGAATACGGAGAAGTTGTTCTGCATGCAGCGCTGCAGGTCTTTGCGGATCTGCACCGGGTCTTCCCCGTCACGGCAATTTTCCCAGCGGTTGAAGCGGGACAATGCGGCATCCAGATCCGACTCGGAAGCATCACGGCCGTGATCCATCTCGCCCAGGGTGTTGACCAGATGCATGCCGGCAGCGCGGCCGAACACCACCAGATCCAGCAGGGAGTTGCCACCCAGACGGTTGGCACCGTGTACGGAGACGCAGGCAATCTCGCCCACCGCAAACAGACCGACTACCGGCACATCGTTGCCGTTCTTGTCCTGAGTCAGACACTGGCCATTCACGTTGGTCGGCACGCCGCCCATCATGTAGTGGCAGGTCGGGATGATCGGGATCGGCTCTTTGACCGGATCCACGTGGGCGAAGGTGCGAGAGAGCTCGCAGATCCCCGGCAGACGGGATTCCAGCACCTCTTTGCCGAGGTGATCCAGCTTGAGCTTGATGTGCGGACCCCAGGGACCATCGCAGCCACGGCCTTCACGGATCTCGATCATGATGGAGCGGGCCACCACGTCGCGACCGGCCAAGTCCTTGGCGTTCGGCGCGTAACGCTCCATGAAGCGCTCGCCATCTTTATTTAGCAGATAGCCGCCTTCACCACGGCAGCCTTCGGTTACCAGCACCCCTGCACCGGCGATGCCGGTCGGGTGGAACTGCCACATCTCCATGTCCTGCACGCCGACGCCGGCACGCAGCGCCATGCCGACACCGTCACCGGTGTTGATGTGGGCATTGGTGGTGGACTGGTAGATACGACCGGCACCGCCAGTCGCCAGCACGGTAGCCTTGGCCTTGAAGTAGACCACTTCACCGCTCTCCATATCGATGGCGGTACAACCCACCACATGGCCATCCTGGTTTTTCACCAGATCCAGCGCATACCACTCGGAGAAGACGGTGGTCTTGTTCTTGACGTTCTGCTGATAGAGGGTGTGCAGCAGGGCGTGACCGGTACGGTCGGCGGCCGCTGCGGTACGGGCAGCCTGCTCGCCACCGAAATTCTTGGACTGACCACCAAACGGACGCTGGTAGACAGACCCGTTGTCGAAACGGGAGAAGGGCAGCCCCATGTTCTCCAGCTCATAGATAGCCTCAGGACCGGTTTTGCACATGTACTCGATGGCTTCCTGATCACCGATGTAATCGGAACCTTTTACCGTGTCATACATATGCCACTGCCAGTTGTCATCGTGGGCATTGCCCAGCGCAACCGTGATCCCGCCCTGGGCGGAAACAGTGTGAGAACGGGTTGGAAAAACCTTGGACAACAGAGCGCAGCTCTTGCCGGACTGGGCAATCTGCAGCGCGGCGCGCATACCGGCCCCACCGGCACCAATCACCACCGCATCAAATTCACGAGTTGGAATAGTCACCTTACACACCCCACAGCACGACGAAACCCGTCATCAGATAGACAAACAGCACCACGACCAGGGCAAATTGCAGCGCCCCGCGCAGCCCTACCGGCTTGATATAGTCAGTCAGCACCTGCCACAGACCAATCCAGGCATGGATCAGTACGCAGAGCAGGGTCAACAGGGTGAATACCTTGGTGAATGTTTTGGCGAAGAAGCCTGCCCACACCTCGTAGGTGATGTCGTTGAACGCGACAAAGCCCACCAGATAGAGGACATAACAGGTCATGATGAGGGCGGTGGCGCGGATCAGGATGTAATCGTGAACGCCGCTGCGCCCGAAGGTTGCAGAATTGGTTACCATACAAGCACTCCCGCCAATACAGCCAGGATCGCGGTGATCACGAAGGCCACGCGGGCGCTCTGATTGCCGGATTCCAGCTCTTCCCAATAGCCCATATCCATGACCAGATGACGCAAGCCGCCCACAATGTGGTATGCCAGCGCAGTCAGGATCCCCCACAGCACGAGTTTGACCAGGAAGTTGTCCATGATGGCAACCACGGTTGCAAACCCTTCGGGAGAGGCGAGTGAAGTACCAAGCATCCACAGCAAGATGCCCAGTGCAACAAAGGTAATGACCCCTGAAACACGGTGCAGGATGGATGCAATGGCAGTGACAGGAAAGCTGATCGTCTGTAGGTCGAGGTTGACCGGTCTCTGTTTGTTTTTCACGCTTGCCCACTCAGCTCCATTGAGCACGTTAGTTATTGTTTTAACTCACACTTGAGGGCACGGAATGGTGATTGTTGGTTTTTTGTTACCAAAACACTCTGAAAAAGCCAAAACGCGAGTTTTCGGTTTCACATCAGGCTTTGCCAAAGCGTTTCAAACACCCGCAGCCATGACCCACGTGGCGCAGTATATCGGCGGCCTTAACCGAAGACAATCAATTAGCTACAAAGAAAACACAAAACCGCAAACTCGATCGCATATTTAATTTAACATTTCATTAATGCCATTAATGGGGTTCCAGCAAAATTGACATTGATAAGGAACTCTGTTTCAAATAAGGCGCTCCAGCCACTTCGGTATGGGTAACAACCTTTGCCAGCGTCATAAAAGTCGTAATAGAGTAGGACTGGAACCAAATTATAAAGAGCAAAGGAGACGTGCTATGGCTGATAAGATAGCCACCCTACACCTGCCCGGAAAAGATCCGGTCGAACTGCCGATCCTCTCCGGCACCATCGGCCCGGATGTCATCGATGTCAGAAAATTGGGATCACAGGGGTATTTCACCTTTGACCCCGGTTTTATGGCGACCGGTTCTTGCAAATCTGCCATTACCTACATTGACGGGGATCAGGGTGTCTTGCTGCACCGTGGTTACCCCATCGCCCAGTTGGCCACCCAGGCCACCTATCTGGAAGTCTGCTATATCCTGCTGTACGGCGAAGCGCCGACCAAGGCGCAATATGCCGAATTCGAACGCCTGGTCACTCGCCACACCATGGTTCACGAGCAGATAGCCTTCTTCTTCCGCGGCTTCCGTCGTGACTCCCACCCCATGGCCATCATGTGCGGTGTAGTCAGCGCCCTCTCCGCCTTCTATCACGATGCCCTCGACATCAACAACGAGCAGCATCGCGAGATCTGTGCCTTCCGTCTGCTCTCCAAGATGCCGACTCTGGCAGCCATGTGTTACAAGTACTCCATCGGCCAGCCGTTCATGCAGCCGCGTAACGCCCTCTCCTATGCCGGTAACTTCCTGCACATGATGTTTGGCGTGCCGACCGAAGAGTACAAGGTCAACCCCATCGTTGAACGCGCCATGGATCGTATCTTTACCCTCCATGCGGATCACGAGCAGAACGCCTCCACCTCCACCGTTCGTCTGGCTGGCTCCTCCGGTGCCAACCCGTTCGCCTGTATCGCCGCGGGGATCGCCTCCCTGTGGGGACCGGCCCACGGTGGTGCCAACGAAGCCTGCCTGCGCATGCTGGAAGAGATCGGCTCGGTGGATCGCATCCCCGAGTACATCGCCAAGGCCAAGGACAAGAATGATCCGTTCCGCCTGATGGGCTTCGGTCACCGCGTCTACAAGAACCACGACCCCCGTGCCACCGTGATGCGCGAAACCTGCCACGAAGTACTGACCGAGCTGCAGATCAAGGATCCGCTGCTGGATGTGGCCATGGAGCTGGAGCGTATTGCGCTCTCCGACCCCTACTTCGTCGAGAAGAAACTCTACCCGAACGTGGACTTCTACTCCGGCATCATCATGAAGGCGATCGGAATCCCGATGAGCATGTTCACCGTGATCTTCGCCATCTCCCGCACCATCGGCTGGATTGCGCACTGGAACGAGTTCCACTCAGACCCGGACAGCAAGATTGGTCGCCCACGCCAGCTCTACGTAGGCCACCCGCTGCGCGAGTTCACTCCACTCGAGCAGCGCTAACCACTGCGCTGATATGGTTTGTTACAAAGGCGGTCATTGACCGCCTTTTTGTTTGCCGCTCTAATGCCCCCTTTCGCGTTAAGGAGTCCATTATGAAACCACTGTTTATCAGCGCAGCCTTGCTGCTGACCGCCTGCCAGAGCGCCCCCGCCTCGTCACAGGGGGAGACCCTCTATATCAACAGCCAGCTGGTCGATTGCGTCGGAGTTGGCCCGATGCAGTGCATGCAGGTTCGCAGTGATGAGCAGCAGCCCTGGACGCTGTTCTACCAGAATATTGAAGGTTTCCAGTTCGAGCCGGGTTACCGCTACCAGCTCACTGTCAGCAAGGAGCAGCTCACCGATGTGCCGGCCGATGCCCCCTCCGTGCGCTATCGGCTGATCAAGGTGGTGAACAAGGTCGCCAGCAAGTAACAAACACGATCAAAAAACGGGGGATGGCTGATGCCATCCCCCGTTGGTTTATGGGTACTGCGCCTCATCAGGCACGATCAGGTCGGCGCCAACGCCATATGCAGCAGAGGATAGGGCTTGCCCTGACCATCCAGCGGCGAGCGACCCGTCACGGTGAATCCCATCTTCAGATAGAAGCCCACCGCCTGTTCGTTCTGCTCGTTGACGTCAACCAGCGTCGCGCCGCCCTGCGTGATGGCATGGGACACCAGCAAACGCCCCACGCCACTACCGCGCGCCCCGGGAGCCACAAACAGCATCTCTATCTTGCCATCGCATAGCCCGCAAAAACCGGCAATGCGCCCCTCCTCCGTCCGGGCACAGTGCAGTGTCACCGCATCGAGGTAGTGCTCCAGAATAAGCGGTTTAAGCGCGAGGATCTCGGCCTCCTGCAGAAAGTGGTGGGTCGCCCGCACCGAGGCCTCCCACAGCTCGATCAGGGCCGGATAATCGGCCCGCGTTACAGTATCAATCTTCATCAATGACTCTTTGTTGCAGCCCGCAGGATGGCTGTGGCCTCCCCGCGGGCCAATCTGATTAGCGCGCCTGCACCGCTTGCAGCAGCACCGACATATCAGCGCCAAAGTTGCGGCTGCGGATCGCCTCGCGGATATCCGCTTCGCTGTAGCGGCTGCCCGGATAGACCACCACACAGGAGGTGTCGCCAGGCTTGAGGAAGTGGGTCTCGCCAAATGGGGTATAACGGGTGGCGCCGATACTGATGAGCGCGTGGGGAGGATGCCCCGCCTGCGCCAGCAGCCCCTGAATGTGCTCCGCCGGCCCCTCATCCTGCTGATGATTGAACTTGTCGATGGCCCAGTCGAGCAGCTTGCCGTGGAAGTAGCTGTAGTCGATGGCGGCGCTATCTACCCCGTAGGCGTGCAGCTCACCGTCCCGCTCCAGATAGCAGGCGATGCGATAGTCATCGAGCTCGCAACCGGCGGTAAAACCGGAAAGCGGCAGCAGGTTGGCCGCCAACCCCTTGCTCTCTTCGCCCCAGTTCTTCTTCTCGCTGATCTTCTTGGCGTTGGGACGGCGGATGGAACAATCGTTATAGGCACCAAAGGCGCGGGGATGGATCGCCACCACCTGCTTGCCGGCATACTCCAGCTCGCACCAGAGGGCTACTTCCGGCTCGATCTGCACCTTCTCGTCACCACTGACCGCCGCTTCCGGCAGGAAGATCGCCTTGTCGCTCAACGGGAATACCCCAAGCTGACCCGGATGGCCCGGCACGAAGAAGGGGAACAGCGCCTTGGGCGCCGTGGTATCGCGCACCACGACCGCTACGAAGTCCGACGCTTCACCCGCCTGCTCCAGATGACCGGCGAAATTGCCCGCGACCCCGAGTCCGATAAACTTGCTCTCTGCTGCTATCTGCATCTTGCTCACCTGCATCTTGCCAACGCAAGGTAGCAGGCTCGTCGCCTACTACCGCTAAAGTGGCAAGATTAAACCACAAGGACCCCGCCTTCGCCCAGCCCGGCCCTGTAGTGATGTGCGCCAGTGCGCTTTTTTAGGGACGAGAAGGCTGTGGTGAACCAGCCATTGCGCACTCATTCAGCTACGCGGTCACCGCGTTGGAAACAGTGCGTTTCCGGCATCTCCCCTCTTTCTCCTTGGGACTCAACTTCATCTTTGTTAGGCTGCCGGCATGCAAAACAACTGTGCGCTTGAATGCGCCACTGCTCATCACGGCAACCCCATTGGAGAGAAAACGGATGATCGACAAACTCGCCTGGCTCACCTTTAAAGATCAGCAACTGCTCTGCGCCCGCTCCCACGGCAAGGGCATCTATTACATCCCGGGCGGCAAGCGGGAACCGGGCGAGAGCGACGAGGCGGCGCTGATCCGCGAGATTGAGGAGGAGCTGGCTGTCACCCTGCAACCCGACACCCTGCGCTTTGCCTGCGAATTCAACGCTCAGGCCGATGGCAAACCGGCAGGTGTCGAGGTGAGACTGCGCTGCTACACCGGCGAAGCGAGCGGCACCCCGATCGCATCGGCCGAAATTGCCGAGCTGCGCTGGCTCGACAGCTCTCACCTCGATGAGCTCTCCCCCGTCTCCCGCCTGCTGTTTGTCTGGCTGGTTGAGCAGGGGCTGATCCGCTGACAAGCCGTACTCGCGGCGAGCATACGTCCCACCTCATATGAACCCACGGTGGCAATCAGCCACATAGCAACGACAAGGATGTCAGATGGACATTGTGGAAGTTAATAGCGCAGCGACCTACCAAAGTGCGCTCATCACCCTGCTGCAAGATTGTGTCGATAGCGGCGCCTCGGTCGGTTTTTTACCACCGCTGACCACGGAGGAATCTACCCGCTACTGGCAAGGAGTTGAAGCGGATCTAGCGGCAGGTCACCGAAAGCTGTGGCTTGCCCTTGAGCAACAACAGCTTGTGGGAGCGGTTCAGCTCGCGCTCTGTGGCAAGGCCAACGGGCACCACCGGGCCGAAGTGGAAAAATTGATGGTACTGCAAACGGCGAGAGGCAAAGGTGTCGGTCGTGCGCTGATGCAGGCAATGGAACAAGGCGCCCATGCCGCGGACCGTTCGCTGCTGGTGCTGGATACTCGCGCCGGAGATGTGGCCTCCCACCTCTATCGTCAACTCGGCTATCTGGACGCGGGCCAGATCCCGAGCTTTGCACGCAACGCCGATGGCTCTCTTGCTGCGACCATCATCTTCTACAAGCCGCTCTGACCATCCCCTATCCCTTATCCACATACAGCAGGGCCGCACCAAGCGGCCCTGCTTGTTGCCAGCGTGACTGTTTGTTGCAGCAATATGGCTTGCGACGGATTGCCACGATACGGCCATTGCGCCTGTATGCCTCAACACCGCCAATCGCCGCCCCAAAATACAGCCAAACAAATAGAAAGATTAATTAATGATTAAAACGCCCCCCTTTTCTTCTTCATCTATTGCCTCATCAGGCGTATCGTAAGAGACCCATTTGATAATCAATTTTATGTTATTCACTGCCTTGAGGAATAATGGATGCCCACTTTGCCCCGTACAGTTACCTCCCCCAAAAAGTTCATCATCGGTCAACACCTTCTCCCGCAACTCCATGAGCACGTTAAAGATTTTGGTGACTATGCGTTGCTCATCAGCGATGAGTTCATTCTGGAGCGGGTACGGGAAGAAGCTTTGGCGGGGCTCCTGCAGGCAGGCCTCAGGGGAGTGGTCGACAAGTTTCGCTATGAATGCACCGAACAGGAGATCCACCGCCTGACCCACCTTGCAGAGCAATATGGTGCGAACGTGATTGTCGGGATCGGCGGCGGCAAGACGCTGGATGTCGCCAAGGCCGTGGCCTTCTATCTGCGCCGTCCGGTTGTGCTGTTCCCAACGATTGCCTCCACGGATGCCCCCTGTACGGCGCTGGCGGTGATCTATAACCAGGCGGGTGAATTTGAACGCTATCTCTTCCTGCCGCAAAATCCGGACGTGGTGCTGGCTGACACTGCCATCATTGCCGCCGCCCCTCCCCGCTTCTTTTCCGCAGGCGTCGGCGATGCCCTGGCCACCTATTTCGAGGCGCGCGCCTGCTATCGGGCGGACGGGCTCAATCTGGTCGGCAAGCGCCCTTCACGCACTGGCCTTGGTCTGGCAAAGCTCTGTTACGAGCTGCTTGGTGAGAACATCGAGCTGGCCATGGATGCGATACGCCACCATGTCTCGACCCCGGCGCTTGAGCAGGTTATCGAGGCCACCATCTACCTCAGCGGGGTCGGCGCAGAAGCCGGTGGACTGGCCGCCGCTCATGCCGTCAACAACGGCATGTCACTGATCGCGGAGCTCCATCGTGCCCAGCATGGCGAGAAGGTGGTCTTCGGCCTGCTGACCCAACTCGTGCTTGAGCGCGCCCCGCAACATGAGCTTGATGAGGTGTTTCGCATCATCGACTGTGCAGGTCTGCCCATGACGCTGCAAGAGCTGGGGCTCACCCACTTTGATGAAAGCGAGTGGCGCAAGGTAGCGCAGCTGGCCTGCGACCCCCTCGATACCATGGGCAACATGCCGATGACAGTGAGTGAACAGGATGTCTACGCCGCCATGGTAGCGGCCAATGCCATGGCTGAGCGTTATCGCCTCCGCCATCCCCGCATCTGATTGCTTGCCGCACTAAATAGGCAAACAGTAAAAAGGCTTGCCCATTGGCAAGCCTTTTTCATCTGCATCCCACCCCCTTGTCGGGATAGACGAGAGTTCGCGTTGACTCAGGGCAGTTTCACCGCTCGCACTGCAACCTCTGGCAGGGCGAAGGCATCTTGCGCGGCGATGAGTTGCAGCTCGTAAGCCTGCTGGCGCCATGTCTCCTGCAGCACCGCATCCACCGAGGCGTTGGTGCGCTCGAACGCGCTGACCGCATCGTGACCGGCCAGCAAATTGGCCAGCATCAGGGCGCTGATAAGATCGCCAACCCCCACCGGCTGGCGGGCAAAGTCATAAAGCGGACGGGCAATCAAGTAATCCCCTTGCGGGGTGGCCAGCAGCATCTCGAAGCGGCTGGAGTCCTGCGCCGCACGACCGAGATGCTTGACCAGCACCAGCTTGACGCCGCGGGCCAGCAGCTGATGGGCAGCCGCGCGGGTCTGATCCAGATCTGCCAGATGGGTATCACAGAGGGTCTCCAGCTCCAGCAGGTTGGGGGCCATCATGTCGGCCACCGGCAACGCCTGCTCGGTCAGGAAACGGGTAACGCCGGGAGCGACGATACACCCCTTCTCCGGATGACCCATCACAGGGTCGCAGAAGTAGATGGCATCGGGGTTGGCCGCCTTGACGGCGTTGACCACGGTCAGGATCTCGTCCCCCTGCTCGGCAGAGCCAAGGTAACCGCTCAGCACGGCGTCACACTGGCTCAACACCTCGATATTGCCCAATCCTTTCACCAGCGCACTGATATGACCCGCCGGCATCGCCATTCCCTGCCACCCCTGGGCATATTGGGTGTGGTTGGAAAACTGCACCGTGTTGATGGGCCATACATCCATGCCGAGGCGACGCATGGGGAAGACGGCCGCGCTGTTGCCGGCACAACCAAAGACCACGTGGGACTGAATAGAGAGAACGGATTTCATCGGGAATACCACAGCAAAGGATCAGCAAGGTGGGCAATATATCGGATGAAGATAACGATGCGCCACCTTGGCGCGGTATGAACAGGCAATTTCCTGACTAAAGACAGGTTTTTTGCGCCATTTGGCCCGCGTCCACAGGATGAGCGGCGCCATGATGCGCCGCGTCCCCGTCATCACATGCCGTTGTGCTCAACGCCATGACGGGCAAAGTGATAGACCCATCCCTCATCACACGGCATGTCACTGGGTGGCGAAATCAGCTCTGGCAATACCGTCACCTTGCCACCAGCGGCATATTGCAGCGCCATCAGGGCGCAGAGCGCCGCATCATAGCGATCGGTGCCGACCAGCACATCCGCAGGCAGCAGCGCCGCCAGCTCGGGCCGTGCCGGGGCGGCCTTACCGCCCACTTTGGCCAATGCCGGATAGACCTCCAGCACGGCACGACTGGCCTTCGGGGCAACGGTCGGCACCAGTTGCAGATCAGAGAGCTGCGGCAGCATGGAGAGCGCCAGGGTAGCGTTGTTGCCGAGCCGGTCGAAGGTAGCCGAGAGCGGCTTCTTGCCGTATTGCTGATACAGCCAGCGCTCGCAGTCGCGGTAGGCGTAGGGGTTGTCTATCTCCCGCTCGGGCACTGCGCAGCTGTGTGGCTGGCCATTTAGCAGATCCCGCAAGGCGCGGGGAAAGGCGAGCGGAGCATCGATACCGAGCGCCAGTTGCGGGCAGGCTTCTACCTGCATCAGGGTCAGCTCGTTTTGCAGGGCCGGACGCAACAGGGCGGCCAGATCCGGCGCCACCCGCGAGCTCAAGCGAAACAGCGGCGACACCCCGAGCCAGTGCAGGCTGTTGGAGTCGGCCTGCCAACCCACCACGGCCACCGCCTGGGCACTGCCCTGCCAGCCACGCACATCCCAGCCGATCCCGATTGCACTCATCTGCCCTGCCGTCATCAATCACCTCTGTTCGCCTGTCACAAGTTACAAGAGGCACAGGGTAATCAGCAGAGGCCCTTAACGCAAAGCGAACTGCCTTGTCAGAACGATTTCTGGAAGTTCACCAGCGGCAGAATGGGGAACACGCCGTTGGCGGCATAGTTGGCCAGCCCGACCTGCAAGCCATCAAGGTGCTTGGTCGCATTGATAAAGCCAATCTGGAAAGTGGTACGCTCGGCATAGTTGACGAAGCCGACGTTGGCCAGCGCATTGCCCTTGGCGATATTGACCGCCCCCCAGTTGAGCCCCTGTACATTGTTGGTCAGGTTGACCAGCCCCAGATTGACGCCGGTATCCTGCCCTTCGTGCCAGTTGATGGCGTTGATGGCGACCCCGCCAAACTGGTGACGTACCCGACCAGCACCGAGAAAGATCCCGAGCTGCAGGCCGCTGAACTGATCCACATCGGAGAGGGCGAAGATCGGCAGATCGATCCCCTTCACCTGACCAGTGCGGCCATAGAGCAGCGAGGCGCGCGCCCCTTCCACCTGATGGGACGCGGGCAAATTGACCCCGGGCAGCGAAACCTGCACCGGAGTACTGGCCTGCGCGACACCGCACAGAGTCAGGGCGCTGCATGCCAGCAGCAGGCGGGAGAGTGTCATGGAAAGTTCCTTGGGCCATTGAGAGTGGCCCGATCCTAACAGTCAGGGGAGAGTGTGGGCACACTAGCAGGGACGAGGTGCGTCACGATACGTCACGGGTGGCCCTCTCACCTCTCCATCAGGTCTTGCGAAAGCGCCACCTCAAGGACAATCGGCCACTTTTTCGCAGCGAGTGGCCCCTCTTCCTTTCTTTGCCTGAGCGAACTGCCTAAAATAGTTGCCCTGCTGTATCCGGCATTCATCCATCTAGAGGATTTCCCATGGAGACGTTTCTGCTCGAAGGTCACCCCTTCGTTGCCTTGTGTGACCTTATCAAACATCAGGGGTGGGCCGATTGTGGCGGCGCCGCCAAAGCCCTCGTTGCCGAAGGGCTGGTCGAGGTGGACGGTCAGGTGGAGACCCGCAAGCGCTGCAAGATCGTGGCCGAACAGGTGGTCAACTTCAACGGCATGAAGGTCGTGGTGAAAGAGGGCGTCAGCCCGGAGATTGGCTAAACCCGTTTCGGGGAGCCACTCTCCGGCAACCCGCTAGCTGGCCTTGATCGACAGGGTCAGCACAAAACGCGCCATCGCCTCATCCCCGTTCAATGACGGACAAGTGGCCACCACCTGGATGGGGCGATTGATGCGCTGACCGCTTGCCAGCGATTCGTCGATCATGGCGTCAATCTCCTCTCCCGCTGCGCAGTCGAACTGCACATCCCCCTCCGGGCGTTTCAAAAACTCCCCCTGCACATCCTTGAAGGCGAAGTGCACCTTCTTGCGCCGCTGCCGCCCCTTCTCCATCACCAGCAGACCGCCTACCAGATCGGCGCCGGTCGCCAGCGCGCCAAAATACATGCTGCCCAGATGGTTGCGGGTACGCCATCCAAGGGGAATGCGAATGCGCAGCGCCTTGGCGTTCATCTCTTCGATGATCGGGGCACAAAACCCGATGACGGGAATGTAGCGCCAGGCAAACAGCCGAAGCGCCAGATTGGCTTTGAAGCGTTGCAAATCCATATGCGAACTGATCCGATGAGTTAATGTAAACAACATGTTGCCTGCATCTGCGCCATTCGACAAGCACAGGGATCACGGTTACGACCTTTTGCCCAACCCCAAAAAACAGAGGGAACCGCACCGGTTCCCTCTTTTCGCTCATGTCGCTGTTACAGCAAATGTGCCGATCAGGCGCGCTTCTCTTCCAGCCAGGCCCCCTGACTCTGCATCTCGAACAGCTGGGCATAGTGACCGCCGAGGGCCATCAGCTCGCTGTGGCTGCCCCGCTCGCTCACCTGACCGCGGGAGAGCAGCAGGATCTCGTCCGCATCGACGATGGTCGAGAGGCGGTGGGCGATGGCGATGGTGGTGCGGCCACGACGGGCGGCAGAGATCGCCTGCGACAGCGCCAGCTCGGTCTGGGAGTCCACGCTGGCCGTCGCTTCATCCAGAATGAGGATGCGCGGATCCCCCACCAGCGCGCGGGCAAAGGAGAGCAGTTGCCGCTGGCCGGCGGAGAGGTTCTTGCCCCCCTCCTCCATCAAGGTGTTGATCCCCTGTGGCAAGCTGCGCACAAACTCGGCCAGCTGCACCTCGCTCAACGCCTGCCAGAGCCGCGCTTCGTCTATTCCGGCGCGGCCGAGACGCAGGTTCTCCGCCAGGGTACCGACGAAGATAAAAGGATCTTGCTGCACCAGCCCGATGCTGCGGCGCACCGCCGCCAGCGACAGGGTATCCAGTGCGTGATCATCGAAGCGGATCTGCCCCTGATCCAGCGGATAGAAGCCCATCAGCAAGCTGATAATGGTGGACTTGCCGCTGCCGGTATGGCCTACCAGCGCCAGCATCTGGCCCGGTTTTGCGGCAAAACTGACCTCCCGCAGCACCTGCTGCTCACCATCGTAGGAGAAGCTCACCCGCTCGAAACTGACCCGCCCTTCCAGCGGGATCATCTCGCCATCGGTGCTTTCGCGGGTTTCATCGAGCAGGGCAAAGACCCGCTCCCCCGCCACCATCGCCTGCTGCAACTGGTTAAGCTGGTTGGTCATCTCGATGAGCGGCTCGATCATCCGCCCCAGATAGCTGATAAAGGCGTAGAGCACCCCCACCTGAATGGCACCGGCGTGGCTCCCCCCCTCGTGGGCGAACAGCGCCAACAGACCGATCAGCACCATCATGTAGAAGAGATCGATGAGCGGACGCAGCAAAATGCCGTTGATCTTGAGGCTCTTGATCCGTGCCGACCAGTGCTGCTGGTTCACCTCGGCAAAGGCGTTGGCAAAGTGGCGCTCCTGCACCATCGCCTGGATCACCGGCATCCCCTGCAGCGACTCGTTGAGGCGGCTGTTGATGTCGGAGAGCAGACTGCGGGTCGCTCGCACCACCGGCACGCTCAGTTTCTGGTAGAGCCACATCACCCCGCCCACTGCGGGCAGCAACAGGGAGCAGACCAGCATCAGCCGCAGATCCAGCAGCGCCATGGAGATGAGGATGCCGCACAACAGCACCACTTTTTGCACCAGCAAGCCGATCACCTGCACATAGAGGTTCATGATCGCTTCGGTGTCGTTGGTGATGCGGGAAATCAGCGAGCCGGAGCGATGCTTGTCAAAGTAGCGGGCCGGCAACCGGATCGCGGTGGCAAATACCTGCTCGCGCAAGGTTTGCACCACCGCCTGGGCGATACGGTTAAAGCGCAGGGATTGCAAATAGAAGCCCGCCGCCGACAGCACCTGCAAGCCCAGATAGCCCGCTGCAATCAGGGCTATGGTGGGCAGCACGATATTGCGAGGCGCCAGATAGTCATCGATAAAGAGCTTGATCAGCAGCGGCCCGGCCACTTCGGCGCCGGTGGCGAGCAGCAGGCAAATCCCCGCCTGGATCAGCCAGCGAGGATACTGGGCGCAGTAGGCGAGCAGTCGTTTAATGGTCGGATTCACAGGCTCTTCTCCACCGCTTCTTCGAGACGCTGATAACGCACCATATCTGCGTACCAGCCATTGTGCGCCATCAGGGCACCGTGATGACCCCGCTCGCTGACGGCCCCCTGCTCCAGCACCAGGATCTCGTCGGCCTGCTCCACCGCCGTCATGCGATGGCTGACCAGGATCAGGGTGCGACGATGGGCTTTGAGGGCATGCAGAATTTGCTGCTCGGTGTGGGCATCCACCGCCGAGAGCGCATCATCGAGCACCAGAATGGGCGCATCCAGCAGCAGGGCGCGGGCAATGGCCAGCCGCTGTTTCTGACCGCCGGAGAGGGTCACCCCTTTCTCCCCCACCTCGGTCTCATAGCCCTTGGGGAAACGCACAATATCATCGTGGACACAGGCAATGCGCGCCACCCGTTCGACCTCCTCGCGGCTCGCATCGGGTTTGCCCAGGGCAATATTGGCGGCGATGGTGGTGGAAAACAGGAATGGCTCCTGCGGCACATAGGCAAACTGGCTGCGCAGTGTGGCGAGCGGCAGCTGGTCAATCGGAACGCCACCCATGACAATCGAACCGTGAGTCGGATTGGCAAGGCGCATCAACAGCTTGAGCAGGGAGCTCTTGCCTGCCCCGGTGCGCCCCACCACCCCGAGCATCCCCCCTTGCTTGAGGGTAACGTCGATATCTGCAAGCAGGGTGCGCTGCTCAAGTTGATAGCTCACCCCTTTGATCTGCAAAGGAAAGGCAGAGATAAACGCGGCCGGCTGGGTGGGCTCTTCGATATCGCTGCGTTCCCCCAGCAGGCTTTCGATACGGGAGTAGGCGGCGCTGCCCCGCTCGATGATGTTGAACAGCCAGGCGATGGCAAACATCGGCCAGATCAGCTGGCCGAGGTACATGGTGAAGCTGGTGAGCTCACCCAGGGTCAACTCACCCTGAAGCACCAACACACTACCCCCCGCCACCGCGAGGAAGTAGGAGCAACCGATGCAGAGGTAGATGACCGGATCGAACTTGGCATCGATGCGGGCCACCGCCATATTGCGCTCCCCCGCCTGTTTGGTCAGCTCGGCAAAGCCCTCATCTTCCAGCGATTCAACCGCATAGGATTTCAGCACCCGCACGCCGGAAAGGGCCTCCTGGGTCTTGTTGTTGAGCTTGGAGAAGGCCCCTTGCGCCGCCTTGAACTGGGTGTAGATCTGAGTGCCGAAGCGATTCATGAAATAGGCCATCACCGGCAGCGGCAGCAAGGAGACCAGCGTCAACTGCCAGGAGTACTGGCTGCACATGATGGAGAGCACCAATACCCCGACCATGATGGAGTCCACCAGAGTCAGCACCCCTTCGCCAGCGGTCATCTCCACAGCCTGAATGTCATTGGTGGCATGGGCCATCAAATCGCCAGTACGGTGGCGCTGATAAAAATCGGGGCTCATCCGGGTGAAATGACTGAACAGGCGATTGCGCAACACATAGGCCAGACGGTAAGAGGCACCGAACAGCATCACCCGCCAGACGTAGCGCAGCAGATAAATCAGCACCCCCAGACCAAACAGCCCCGCCAGATAGCGCATCAGGGTGCCATTGTCGAGACCACCCTTGGTGATGCCATCCACCACCCAGCCCACCACTTTGGGCGGAATAACGGTCAACAGGGCCACCATCAGCAGCAGGGAGATGGCAGCCAGATAACGTGGCCACTGCTCCTTGAAAAACCAGCTCAATCGTAGAAATACGCTCACACCACCAACCTTTAGCGCTCTCTGCCCATGACCGCTCCAAGGAGCGGCCATCAGAGAAGCCACGCAGAAATAGAAGAATGAAAACAATAGCCTCCGGCTGGAGGCGATTCGAATGAAAGCTCATCATATCCCGAACCGGGATGGTTGAGAATAATTACTATTTAATTCACTGTGACATGCGATCATCCCCTGATGAATAGGGATTATACGAATTTTCATGCTGCTCACCGGTCAACAGGAAGTGTGACACCTCTTCCCGGGTCTGGCTGAACACCTGTTGCAACTGCTCCAGATCCGTCTCGCTTAGCACCTCGTTTTGCCGCAGGCGCCACTCCAGCTCGCCAGCCACCAATTGCAGACGGGCCGCCGAGATATTGGCCGACACCCCCTTGAGGGTGTGCAGCAGCTTGCTGGCCACCTCGGGCTGCTGACGGCGCAGAGCGGAGCGGATCTCCCACAGATCGTCCTTGTGCTCCGACATGAACAGCTTGAACAGGATCTGCAACGCCTCCTTGTCCTGCTCCAGCCGCTTGAGGGCATCCTGCAGATCGAGGATCCCGATCATATCCGGCGGTTTCACCTCCATGATCCCCGCCTGCTCCACCCCTTGCGGCTTTACCCACTGCAGCAGGTTGTTGTAGAGATCCAGCTTGCTCACCGGCTTGGTGACATAGCCATTCATCCCCACCCCCAGGCAACGCTCCTTGTCACCGGGCATGGCACTGGCGGTGAGGGCAATGATGGGCACATCGTGTTTGTCGACCATCTTACGGATCTGGCGGGTGGCATCGAGTCCGTCCAGCACCGGCATCTGCAAATCCATCAGGATCACGTCAAAAGGCTGCTCGGCGACCCGCTCCACCGCCTCCCGACCATTGCTGACCACACACACTACCGCATCGACGCGCCGCAGATATTCGATGATGAGCTGCTGATTGACCCGGTTGTCTTCCGCTAACAGCACTCGGGTACCCTGCAACAGAGATTTGAAGTGTTGCTGATCCCCCTGTGCCTCGGCCTTGCGCAGGTTGAGCTCGTAGGAGCTGCCGTTGAGCAGTTCGTCCACCTTGGCCAGCAGGGCATTTTCGGTCATCGGTTTGGGCAGAAAATGGGTCAGCCCCATGCTGTCCATCCGGGCGTGTAGCCCCTCTCTGGCCCAGGCACTGATCATCAGGATGGGGATCCGCCGCCACTGGCTGTGCTGATACATCTCCAGCGCCAGATCGAGCCCGTCCTCCTGACCCATGCGCCAGTCGAGGATCGCCAACCGCAGATTCGGTCCCTCTTCACGGAGCAGCTGACGGGCGCGGGAAAGGGAGTTAACCGGCAGCACTCGCACTCCCGCCCGAGTCAGAATGTCCCGGGCCAGATCCAGCACCAGTTCGTTGTCATCCATCACCATCACCAGCGGCTGGTTTTCGAAGAAGACTTTCCGTCCAGCCACGCCGTAGACCGCCTGCGCCATCGGAATATCAAACTTGAACAGAGAGCCGACGCCAGGCTTGCTCTCTACGCTGATCCTCCCCCCCATCAGCTCCACCAGCCGCTGGGAGATGTTGAGCCCAAGACCCGAGCCGCCATATTTTCGGGTATTACCCGCCTCCAGCTGGGTAAACGCCTGAAACAGTTGGGTCTGCTTCTCTTCGGCAATGCCGATGCCGGTATCGCGCACACTGAAGCGGATCCGCATTGGGTGAGGATTGGCCAGCTCGATGCAGACTTCGACTTCACCGCGTTCGGTAAACTTGATGGCGTTGTTCACCAGATTGACCAGCACTTGTCCCAATCGCAAGGGATCCCCACGCAAGAAGACCGGCACCTCCGGTGACTTGCGAATAACCACCTCCACGTGCTTGCGCTCCGCCAGATCGGCAAACATGCCCGCCAGCGAATCGAGCTGCTCGCTGAGATCGAAGTCGATCTCCTCCAACGTCAGCTTGCCTGACTCCACCTTGGTCAAATCAAGGATGTCGTTGATCAGCAGCAGCAGGGTATCGGATGAGGATTTGATCTTGCCCAGATAGTCCCGCTGTTGCTGATCCAGTTCGGTCTGCAGTGCCAGCGAGCTAAAACCTATGATGGCATTCATGGGGGTGCGGATCTCGTGGCTCATGTTGGCCAGAAAATCGCTTTTCGCCTGGGCCAGCAAGCCGGTCTGGCGCGACAACTCGCTCAGCTTCTGGTTGCGGCGCCACAGGGTGAAGGCCACCAGCGCAAAGCAGATCAAAGCCCCGCACAGCACCATCAGATAGAAGCGGTTCATCAAAGAGGAGGCGCGCTCCAGCTTGTCGAGTTTCCAGCGCACCAGACTCTCGATCACATGCATGTCGATGAGCTGGTAACGCAAGGTGTGATAAGCAATCACCTGCTGGCTCATCTCCTTGCTCAGGCGGATCAGGGTGGCGATCTCCGGCAAGTTGCCATAACGGGATTGCAACTGCTGTTGCAGCTGGTCCAGCGTAGTCTGTTCACGTTTGTCCCAACTGCGCTGCAGATAGTTGCTCAGTTGCGCCAACTCCTCCAGGTCGCGATGAAGCGCACTGTCTGACGGGCTTATCCCCCGCACCTTTTGAATCTGGGCCTGCAGGGGCGCATTGAGATACTCGATAGCCATCTCAATGGCATGAAGCCTGGCCAGCGCCATCAGATAGGTGTCCATGTCATCAAGCAGAGCCTGGGAAAGGTCGTCTTGCACCAGCTCGGGATCGCTTCTGACTTCCCGTACAAAACCGTCAAGGGTGATGGATAACTGGTTCAGTCGCTGCTGGACATTGCTGTCATTGGCCTGCTCCCGCCCAAGCAGATAGACGGTATCGGCGTTGATCCGGTTCAGCACCACCTCGGCCGCGTCGTTCAGGTCATGGGCCTGTTGCTGCTGACTGAGCGACTGCCAGCAGTAGCCCGAAAAGGCGAGCAGCAAGGCAACGATCAGCCCTGGCACAGCACGGTTTTTCCGTGATCCTTTATTCATCCCGTCTCGACTCTCATCTGGTGGTCGCTGAATTATCCGGTTAGGCAATGAACCCTGGGGGAATTATCCACTCCCGCTGGGCACTGTGTTACCGTTATTGCTCTGATATTTCGCTATTGTTTCGCGATTGCTTCATTCTGGCTTCTCATCATATCCCCGGCCAGAGCTGATTTAGAAGGAACCAATTATGTCATTTATCACTACTTATTGTAGCCACTGCTTTACCAGGAACCGCCTGCCCGTTACCCATATCGATACATCTGCCAAATGCGGGCGCTGCAAAGCCCTCCTGTTCAGCCAGACCCCTTGCCTCGGGAAGGCGGATAACTTCGATACCCTGATCAACTCAGATATCCCGGTCGTGGTCGATTTCTGGGCCAGCTGGTGCGGCCCCTGCCAGCAGTTTGCTCCGGTATTTCATGAGGTTGCCCATGAACTCGAACCACGGATGCGCTTTGCCAAAGTCGATACCGAGCAACAGAGCACCATTGCCGCCCGTTACGCCATTCGCAGCATCCCCACCCTGATGGTCTTCAAACAGGGCAAACTGGTGAACCAGATAAATGGCTCCTTGCCCAAGAGCATGTTCAAGCAATGGCTGGAACAGTTCATGGATATTTGATTTATATTTCGCACATGTTTTATTTATGTGTTCATTTCCTCATTTTTATCAATGAGTATGTGAGTAGAGGCTGATTTTCAACATGTGAGTCTGTTTCAAACAAGTGAATGAATGTAATCTCGGCAACACAAAAACAACCATAAATTAACCGAGAGAACATTATGCACACATCAGCTGTACCCTCTGCTCCATCTCGCTGGCTGGACATCAAATCAGGGATCGTCATCCTGGATGTTTTGCTACTTTGTGCCATGCTCGCCTGGCTCCCGTTTGACCCCATGGTCAACAAGGGGCTGGGCATTCTGGTCTTTATCGCCATCCTCTGGCTGACCGAAGCACTGCACGTCACCATCACCGCGCTGCTGGTACCCCTGCTGGCTACCGTGCTCGGGGTGTTTGACATGAGCAAATCCCTCACCGATTTTGCCAACCCGATCCTGTTCCTCTTTTTTGGCGGTTTCGCCCTCGCGGCAGCCCTCTCCAAACAGGGACTGGATACCCTGATGGCAGGCAAGGTGATGCACCTGGCCAATGGTCATCTGGGTTGGGGCGTGATCCTGCTCTTTACCATCACAGCCGCCATGTCGATGTGGATCAGCAACACCGCTACCACCGCCATGATGCTGCCACTGGCGATCGGTATGCTGGCACGCCTCGATAGCAAAAAAGAGCGCGCCACCTTCGTCTTCGTATTGCTGGGGATCGCCTACAGCGCCAGTATCGGCGGCATCGGTACCCTGGTGGGTAGCCCACCCAACGCCATCGCAGCCGCCCAGATGGGGATTGGCTTCACTGACTGGATGAAATTCGGTGTTCCAGTAGTGCTGATCCTGATGCCCTGCGGCATTGCCCTGCTCTATCTGGTAACCCGCCCGCGTCTCAGCCACCGCGTCGAGATCCAGGATGTCACCATCAACTGGACCCGCGAGAGGAAAGTGACGCTGGCAATCTTCCTGACCACCGTTGTGCTCTGGATCGGCTCACAACCCATCTCCAACGCCTTTGGCGGTATTCCGCAACTCGACACCCTGATTGCCATGGGCGCCATCGTAGCCATCGTGGTCAGCCGTGTCGCCAGCTGGGATGACGTCAACCAGAACACCGACTGGGGCGTACTGATGCTGTTTGGCGGCGGTCTGACCCTGAGCGCCATTCTCAAAGCCACTGGTACCAGCGCCTTCCTGGCCAGCCATCTGTCGGCCGTGCTCTCCAACGCCAACATTTTTGTCGTATTGCTTATGCTGGCCGCCTTCGTGGTGTTCCTGACCGAGCTGGTCTCCAACACCGCCACCGCCGCGCTGTTGGTTCCCCTGTTTGCCGGCGTCGCCGAGGCGCTGGGGGTATCACCTGTGGTGATGTCGGTGTTGATCGCTATCGGTGCCTCCTGTGCCTTTATGCTGCCGGTCGCCACGCCGCCCAATGCCATCGTCTTTGCCAGTGGCCACATCCGCCAGAGGGAGATGATGAAAGCCGGTATGGCTCTGAACGTGGTCTTTACCGTGTTGCTCGCCCTGCTGGCCTACTTCGTTGGCGATATCCTCTGATACACCCCCCAGTAAACAAAAACCCCCGCATTGCGGGGGTTTTCTCATTTATGAATCTGATTAGCCGATGTTGCAGGCCTTCAGATCCCAGATCCGATCCACATAGTCCTGAATAGAGCGGTCGGAGTTGAACTTGCCCATAGTGGCCGAGTTGATGATGGCCTTCTTCGCCCACAGTGCTGGATCCCGATACCAGGTATCGATCAGCTTGTGTGCATCCGAGTAGGACTGGAAGTCCGCCAGGGTCAGGTAAGGGTCTCCCCCTTCCAGCAAGGAGCGCTTGATGGAGGCCAGCTCACCCGGACGACCAGGCGTGAAGTAGTCGGTATCAAACCAGTCCAGCACGGCTTTGAGCTCGGAGTTGGCATAGTAGAAGTCGTACGGGTTGTAACCACGCGCCTTCAGCGACTTCACTTCGTCCACGTTCAGACCGAAGATGGCACAGTTTTCGGCACCCGCCTCTTCCGCGATCTCGATGTTGGCTCCATCCAGCGTCCCGATGGTGATTGCACCGTTGAGTGCCATCTTCATGTTGCCGGTACCGGATGCTTCATAACCTGCAGTAGAGATCTGTTCGGAGACATCTGCCGCCGGGATCAGCTTCTCGGCCAGACTCACGCGGTAATTCGGCATGAACACCACTTTCAGCTTGCCCTGGATACGAGCATCGTTATTGACCCGATCCGCCAGCTTGTTGATGGCATAGATAATGTCTTTGGCCAGCTTGTAACCGGGCGCAGCTTTGGAGCCGAAGATAAACACGCGTGGGTGCATGTCATAGTCCGGGTTGGCCAGCAGGCGACGATAGAGCGCCATGATGTGAATAAGGTTCAGCTGCTGGCGCTTGTACTCGTGCAGACGCTTGATCTGAACGTCAAAGATCGCCTCGGCACTGACATCGATACCGGTTTCGTCTTTGATGACCTTGACCAGCTTCTCTTTGTTGTGACGCTTGATGGTCATGAACTGCTGCTGGAACGCCTTGTCGTCGGCAAACTTCACCACGCCACGCAGTTTGTCCAGTTGCAGCGGCCACTCCTTGCCCACTACTTCGTTGTAGAGGCCAGCCAGTTCCGGGTTGCACGCCAGCAGCCAGCGACGCGGGGTCACCCCGTTGGTCACGTTGCACATTTTTTCCGGCCACAGCTCGGCATACTCGGGGAAGAGATCTTCCTTCACCAGTTTGGAGTGGATCTCGGCCACACCGTTCACTTTGGACGAACCGATCACGCACAGGTTGCCCATGCGAACCTTACGTACATCACCCTCTTCGATGATGGAGAGCTTGGCCTTGATGGCATCGTTGCCCGGCCACTTGGGCTCCACCAACTCGTTCAGGAAGCGGGCGTTGATCTCGTAAATCACCTCCAGATGGCGAGGCAGTACTTTCTCGAACAGGCTGACCGACCACTTCTCCAGCGCTTCCGGCAGCAGAGTGTGGTTGGTATAAGAGAAGACCTGATAGCAAATAGCCCAAGCGGCATCCCAGTTCAGATCTTCCTCGTCAACCAGCACCCGCATCAGTTCCGGGATGGCGACAGTCGGGTGAGTATCGTTAAGCTGAATGGCAATTTGCGCGGCAAAGTTGCTGAAGTCACTGCCATGGACCCGCTTGTAGCGGCGCATGATGTCCTTGATGGAGCAAGCACAGAAGAAGTACTGCTGGATCAGACGCAGCTCTTTACCTGCATCGGTCTCATCGTTCGGATACAGCACCTTGGAGATGGTCTCGGCTTGGGCTTTCTCAGCCTGGGAGTCGATGTAACCACCGGCGTTGAACACGTCCCAGTCGAAAAACTCGGAGGCGCGGGATTCCCACAGACGCAAGATGTTGACGGTGTGACCGCCAAAACCGACCACCGGAATATCCCAAGGCACCCCTTTAATCTTGCGACCGGCGTGCCATACCTTCTTCAGGCCGCCATTGTCACCAAACACGGTCTCGACGTAGCCATAGAGCGGCACTTCTTGCACCGACTCGGGACGGCAGATCTCCCAGGGGTTGCCATATTCACGCCAGGAGTCTGGGCGCTCAATCTGGCGACCATCCTGAATTTCCTGACGGAACAGACCGTGTTCGTAGTGGATACCGTAACCAACCGCCGGATAGTTCAGAGTGGCCAGCGAGTCGATAAAGCAGGCAGCCAGACGACCCAGGCCGCCGTTGCCAAGTGCCATGTCCGGCTCTTGTTCGCACAGGTCGGTCAGTTCCAGACCGAGTTCGCCCAGCGCCTCTTCGCAAGTCTTGTAGAGGGAGAGGTTGTGCAGGTTGTTGGAAGTCAATCGTCCCATCAGGAATTCAGCAGAGAGATAGTGAATCGCACGAGTATCTTTCTTGAAATGAGTCTGCTGAGTGCGGGTCAGGCGCTCGTACACCTGTTCATTGACAGCCGCAGCAGTGGCTTTCCACCACGCTTCGGGAGAGGCTTTCTGTTCGCTTGTTCCCAAGGTAGAACGCAGGTGACGCACGATACTCGCCTTGAGCTGATCTTTATCCAGTTGGAGATCCTGGTCTGTCTTCTTCTTGGTAGCCATAAACCATATTCCTTCGTTACAAATAAAATTGTTATCCCGCTTGCGGGACCGGCGCTGTTGTTATCTCAAAATATGTACCGGCGTGAGAATACTAACTAAAGCGGCAGAATTAAAAGTTAACGCAAGTCACACTTTAACCGATAAAAACAGCCTGAAAAGCTTGAAAACCCTTTCCTTTAATTGATCGCACCAAAACAAACATTCCCTTTATTATCATAAGCTTAATGAAACAATAAAAATATTCTGGCATGAATAGGTTTTCAGAGATTGCCAAGCCTTGAAAATCCCTGAAAATAGGCAGTAAGACGGCACATTGAAACCGGTTTCAATGTGCCTGAAAAATTACCGTATAAATATGAAGCAATCATTGCACCCTTAAAGATGTGCCTTGAACTGATTACTCAATGGATCGTAATGGTACCCAATCTGATCCAGACGTCCTGCCAACTGCTCTTCACTCATATCGTAATAGGCCAGCAGCTCCTCCAACCCGTCACACTCAAGCCTTAGCTTCTCATTGATGATGCCCAGCAAGATGTTGGCATCAAGACGTTGCAAGGTACTGATATCCATGGCGGCACCTCCTGTAAATGACCTGTATAACCATGGGCGGTTACGCAAGATTTGTCCATAGTACGAAAAACACCCAACCGGCTTTATATTAAATAGTGTTTAAAAACATAACCTTACTAACGACACATGCCAACACCATCACATTTTTCAGCAAAAACACCTTGTCACTGCCACAGGATAGAACTACTGTATGCGCATACAGCTTGGATATTCATACAGGAACCCCATATATGAACCAGCCCCTGCACTCACTGCCCTTTGCGATGAATCGTGTCATGAGCAAGCCCTGGCCAACCAGAGCCGCCTGCAAAGCGGAGTTGGCTCATTATGGTGTGACTATCCAGTCTGATGATCAGTTTCTGAGCGAGCTGACCAAGCTTGGGGAGGCTCATACCGGCTGGATCTTGTTGATCGCCCCGCCGGGACGCCCCACAGTCAGCCGTCTGGAAGAGCGAGGTATCGATCCCAAGAGAGTGCTGGTGGTACATAGCCCCAAAATCAAGAACTGGCAGCAAACCCTGGAGCGCAGTCTGGGCAATGGTCACTGCGCCGCCGTATTTACCTGGCTACCCGAGCAGATCGAGCTGGATCACGTCAAGCTGCAGCGACTGGGACAGCAATCTGGTGTACTCACCCGCTTCTTTGGCGCGAAACGGACTAACCTCGGCACACCTCTGCTGGCCTATGCAGAGCAAGATATCTATCTCAACCATTAAGACAAAAAACGAACGCCTACGCAGGCTCTCCCGCGGGTCGCAGTGACAGAAGGGCGCAAACAATATGTGACCAGCGGCTTTATTTGAAAGACAAGCGTGCAACAGCCTGACGGTAGGCATCGGAGATCATTTGACCCTGCTTGCTGCAAGCAGACAAACATCAAAAGATGTAACGGATAAAGAAGCAGAAAATAAAACCTGAACTGGACAATCATGCAGCCCAAGTATTCAAACCTGCGGGACTTCCTGCCCACCAGCGAACCCGTTTGAGCAATATGATGAGGCTGAAAGTCATTGCATTCATTTGAGCTGATCACGACAATTTGCCCACCGGAGTGACCCTCTCCTTGAAATACCGGGTAACAAGGGGTATAACCACGCGTTTTATCAGGTGTAATAAGTGAGCGGTATGATGCAAGCCCCCTTTTGGCAGACCAAGAGTCTGCAGCAGATGACTGAGTCCGAATGGGAATCCCTCTGCGATGGTTGCGGAAAATGCTGCCTCAACAAGCTGATCGATGAAGATACCGACGAACTGGTTTTCACCAATGTCGCCTGCAATTTGCTTAACACCAAGACCTGTCAGTGCTCTGATTACGCCAATCGTTTCAAAAAAGAGCCTGACTGTCTGCAGATCACCCATGACAAGATCGCCGAATATGACTGGCTCCCCTCAACTTGCGCATATCGCCTGCTGTCTGAAGGTAACGCTCTTCCAGAGTGGCATCCTCTGCTGACCGGCAGTCGTTCCGCGATGCATCAGGCTGGTCAATCCGTCCGTGGCAAAGTCATTCACGAGGATCAGGCGGGTGAATGGATCGATCACATCATCACCTGGGCCAGCTGACACGCTCAACCCGCTATTCTCTAGAGGCAAGGGCTGCACAATGTGCAGCCCTTGTTGTTTCTGCAAGCAGGGTTTGTAGCTTCACACATATCTGGCTGGCTAAACCAGACCCCCTCCCAGCTGCGCATTGAGAGAGATAGAGGCAGAGGCAGAGGCAGAGGCAGAGGCAGAGGCAGAGGCAGAGGCAGAGGCAGAGGCAGAGGCAGAGGCAGAGGCAGAGGCAGAGGCAGAGAATGATTCCATAGTCACAGGCTATGGGTATTGCTTGATACCCGCGATGGCGCCTCTGTTCACCCCTTAAACCTGATCAGCTGTTCCACGAGCCATAGCAACACTGATGTAATGGCAGGCAAAGCAACCGCCTATCCCCTTAGAGCGCGAATAAAGCATAATCGCATTACAGACGGGGCCTAGGTCAATCCTGGTGAGCCCCTCCCCTTAATCCTCTTCAAATACCCAGTAACAACTGTTGTGGTTGCGATGGAACTGGGGGCGATTCACAGGGGATGATTACTCCCCCTGAATCGCACGCATAAAAAAACCGGCGCCTTGGCGCCGGTTTTTGCTCACTATCTCTCTATTACAGAGAAGCAGTGAAGGTACGGGTGATGACGTCTTGCTGTTGCTCTTTGGTCAAAGAGTTGAAGCGAACGGCATAACCGGATACGCGGATGGTCAACTGCGGATATTTCTCCGGGTTTTCCATGGCGTCCAGCAGCATTTCACGGTTCATCACGTTAACGTTCAGGTGCTGACCACCCTCTACGTTGGATTCGTGGTGGAAGTAACCGTCCATCAGGCCAGCCAAGTTGGCTTTCTGGGCTTCCATATCTTTACCCAGTGCGTTCGGTACGATGGAGAAGGTATAGGAGATACCATCTTTAGCGTAAGCGAACGGCAGCTTGGCAACGGAAGTCAGGGATGCAACAGCACCTTTCTGGTCACGACCGTGCATCGGGTTGGCACCCGGGCCGAACGGAGCGCCGGCGCGACGGCCATCCGGGGTGTTACCGGTCTTCTTGCCATACACCACGTTGGAGGTGATGGTCAGAACAGACTGGGTAGCAACAGCACCACGGTAGGTGTTCAGCTTCTGAATCTTCTTCATGAAGCGCTCAACCAGGTCACAGGCGATGTCATCGACGCGAGCGTCGTTGTTACCGAACTGCGGGTATTCGCCGTCGATTTCGAAGTCGATAGCAACGCCATCTTCGTCACGAACCGGCTTGACCTTGGCGTACTTGATAGCAGACAGGGAGTCAGCAGCTACGGACAGACCCGCGATACCACACGCCATGGTGCGATATACGTCACGGTCGTGCAGCGCCATCAGAGAGGCTTCGTAGCTGTACTTGTCGTGCATGTAGTGGATGATGTTCAGAGCAGCAACGTACTGCTTGGCCAGCCAATCCATGAAGTGATCCAGACGATCCATCACGTCGTTGTAGTCGAGGTACTCAGACTTGACCATCTCGGTTTTCGGACCGACCTGGATCTTGAGCTTCTCGTCCATACCGCCGTTGATTGCATACAGCATGGTCTTGGCCAGGTTGGCACGAGCACCGAAGAACTGCATCTGCTTACCAACGATCATCGGGGATACACAGCAAGCGATGGCGTAGTCATCGTTGTTGAAATCCGGACGCATCAGATCGTCGTTCTCGTACTGAACGGAAGAGGTCTCGATAGATACCTTGGCACAGTACTTCTTGAAACCGACCGGCAGCTTCTCGGACCACAGGATGGTCAGGTTCGGCTCAGGGGACGGACCCATGGTGTACAGGGTGTTCAGCATACGGAAGCTGTTCTTGGTGACCAGGGTACGGCCGTCAACGCCCATACCAGCCAGGGTCTCGGTAGCCCACATCGGGTCGCCGGAGAACAGTGAATCGTATTCCGGGGTACGCAGGAAGCGAACCATACGCAGCTTCATGACCATGTGGTCCATCAGCTCCTGGGCTTCTTGCTCGGTGATCAGGCCTTTCTGCAGGTCACGCTCGATGTAGATGTCCAGGAAGCTGGAGGTACGACCGAAGGACATGGCAGCGCCGTTCTGGGACTTGACTGCCGCCAAGTAGGCGAAGTAGGTCCACTGTACGGCTTCTTTGGCGTTCTTGGCCGGTACGGAGATATCGCAACCGTACTTGGCAGCCATCACCTTCATCTGTGCCAAGGCACGGTGCTGCTCGGAGATCTCTTCGCGCAGACGGATGGTAGCTTCCAGGTTGACGCCGTTTTCCAGGTCAGCTTGCAGGGACTTGAACTGGGCCAGTTTGTCGGCCATCAGGAAGTCGATACCGTACAGAGCGACACGACGGTAGTCACCGATGATACGGCCACGGCCGTAAGCATCCGGCAGACCGGTGATAACACCAGACTTACGGCAGTTCAGGATGTCTTTGGTGTAAACGTCAAACACGCCCTGGTTGTGAGTCTTGCGGTATTCGGTGAAGATCTTCTCAACCATCGGGTCCAGTTGACGACCGTACACTTCGCAAGAAGTTTTAACCATCTTGATACCGCCGTTGGCGATGATGGCGCGCTTCAGCGGCTTGTCAGTCTGCAGACCAACGATCTGCTCCAGGCTCTGATCGATATAACCGGCATCGTGTGCGGTAATGGTGGAGGGCAGGTCAGTATCAAAATCAACCGGCGCATGAGTGCGGTTCTCGATTTTGATCCCTTCCATGACCTTGTCCCACAGCTTGGTGGTCGCTTCGGTCGCGCCAGCCAGGAAGGACTCGTCACCTTCATACGGGGTGTAGTTCTTCTGGATGAAGTCACGGGTGTTGACAGAGGTCTGCCATTCACCGGCCGCGAAGCCTTCCCATGCTTTTTGGAACTGTTCGTTAAGTTCTGCCATTTTTCATTACCTCACACGGTATTGATGTAGTATCCCGCAATCATCCTTAATGATGACGACGGAAGATAAACCAGTAAGTCAGACCAACCATCACGCCACCACCGATGATATTGCCGATGGTCACGGGGATGAGGTTGTGTAGGACGAAGTTGGATACGGTCAGGTCAGCAAAGGTTGCCGGATCCTGGCCGATGGCCTGCCAAAATTCCGGACTAGCCACGCTGTGGATAGCGATACCAACCGGAATCATAAACATGTTTGCGATGCTGTGCTCGAAACCTGATGCAACGAACATGGCAACCGGCAGCAGCATAACCACTACCTTGTCAGTCGCGCTGCGGGCACCAAACGCCATCCAGGCAGCAAGACATACCATCAGGTTACAGAGGATACCCAGCGCCACCGCTTCAAAGAAGGTGTGGTGAATTTTGTGTTGGGCCACTTTGAGGGCATTGAGACCCCACTGACCGTCTGCTGCCGTGTACTCTGCAGAAACGATGATCAGCGCCACCATCAACAGACCACCAATCAGGTTGCCGAAGTAAACCAGACCCCAGTTCTTGAGCAGCTGAGCCCAGCTGATGCGATTGGCAGCCTTGGCCACCAGCGTCAGGGTGGTGGAGGTGAACAACTCGGCACCGAGCAGCACACAGAGAATAAGTCCGAGAGAGAAGCAGAGACCGCCCACCAACTTGGCCATACCCCAAGGCATGGAGCCGGTTCCGGTCGTCACTGTGATGTAGAAGATAAATGCGATGGCGATGAAAGCGCCTGCGGTAATGGCCAGTGGAATGACCTTGTATGCCGGCTTGGTAGCCTTGGCATAGGTGATGTCTTCAGCCAGTGCAGCGATGGCTTCGGGCTTGAGACAATCGAATGGAGATTCAGCTTTCAATTATTTTCTACCTGAATGTTTTGCCTGTTGAAATCATAACAAAGGGCCAAATAGCCAAAATTGACATTGATCAAGTTTATCAGAGTGCGAATGTAATTTTACTACAAATATTTTAGTGCGATGGCTACGCCACTTTACACCAGGTATCAGCTGAAACAGAAATATCACATTTTTAATGCAATGATTTTAAAGAATTTATTTTCGATCATGGAAATATGGTATTGGCAAGATATCTTTGCAGATCGCCAGCACATCCCCTGCCCTGCCATCAACCCCCTTAGGGGTATTTTTTGTTTTTTATTTCATCTTTGAATAACTATCCCGTGCCTTGCCGCACGATAAACAGAAGGGGCCACTCGGCCCCTTCCTTTACAGCAACAATCACGCCCAGTGATGGGCTCGCTTGGCCTTTTGCAGCTTCTCGTAAGCCGCCAGCAGCTTCTGGTGCAGCGGGAACTGGGAGAGCGACAGGTCGGCCGCCTCCAGCCCGTGGAAGCGTGCTTCGCCAGTGGCGTTGGCCCATGCCTGTGCCAGCGTCTCTTCGCCATACATGCGAGTGAAGACGGCGCGATACTGCTCCGGGTCCCGCTCCTCGTCGAGGAACAACTCGACACAGGCACGCAGGGCGCGGTAGTAGCTGGCACGCTCGGCAGTGAACACTGACTGGTTGAACTCCATGGTCCAGTCGATGAGATCGAGAGCAGTCTCCAACTCACCGGCGGCCAGCGCCAGCATGGCTTTCAGCTCGCCAACGCGCAGAGTGTGCAGCGCGGTCCCCTTGGCAGCGGCGATGCCCAGCAGCTCGCGTACACGGGTACGCTCGTCGTGCCCCTCTTCATCCAGTTGATCAAACAACGCCATGTACTGCTCGGCATCCCAATCAAGTGATGGCAGCGCCAGGATCACTTCGCGCAGGTTGGCGCCCATATTGTTGTTGGCCAGCAGCAGATCTTCGGCCGGATAGATGTCGGACATGCCCGGCACCAGAATGCGGCAGGCGTAGACACCCAGATGCTCGTAGTCGGCGATATAGACCGGCTGCTCCAGCTCATGGAAGATGCCGATCAGGTGATCGAACTCCTCCTGCGAGGTGCCACGGAAGTCCCAGTCGGCAAACTCGAAGTCCGCATCCTGCTTGAACAGATCCCAGCTGATGAGGCCCGAGGAGTCGATGAAGTGAGTCTCGAGGTTGTGGTGATCAGCTACCTGCTCGTTATCAAATGACGGCGGCACGAACACGTCGAGATCCTTGAGACCGCGGCCCTGCAGCAGCTCGGTGACGGTCCGCTCGAAGGCCACTTCGAAGCGCGGGTGGGCGCCGAAGGAGGCAAAGCAGGTACCGTTGCTCGGGTTGAGCAGCACCACACAAATGACCGGATAGCGGCCACCCAGGGAAGCATCGAAGCTGTAAATGGGGAAGCCTTCCGCTTCGAGGGCGGCGATGGAGGCGGCAATCCCCGGATAACGGGCAATCACCTCGTCCGGGATCAGCGGCAAGCTGATGGCCTCGGCGATGATCTTGTTCTTCACGTGGCGCTCGAACACCTCGGAGAGCGCTTGAGTGCGCGCTTCGGTCTTGGTGTTGCCGGCGCTCATGCCGTTGGAGACATAGAGGTTGCCGATGATGTTCATCGGGATGTAGACGGTCTCGTGATCGGACTGACGCTCGAACGGCAGCGCGACGATACCGCGCTCTTCGTTGTTTGACTGCAGATCCACCAGCATGTCGGCGGTCACTTCACCATCCGGGTTGTAAAACTTGCGGGTGAAGCTGTCGAGCAGACCGGCCGGGAACTGGTCACCCTCGATGGGGAACCACTTCTCGTTCGGGTAGTGAACGAAATCGCCGTTGGCGACCTGCTCGCCCAGATAGAAGTCGGCGAAGAAGTAGTTGGTGGAGAGACGCTCGAAATATTCGCCAAGGGCAGACGCGAGGGCCGCCTTCTTGCTGGCACCCTTGCCGTTGGTAAAGCAGAGGGCGCACTCTTTGTCGCGAATATGCACCGACCAGACGTTCGGCACGGGGTTGAGCCAGGAGGCCTCTTCAATATCAAAGCCCAAGGCTTGCAGCTTGGTCTGGAAGCGTTCGATGGAGTCTTCCAGCGCCGCGTCCTTGCCGGGAATAAAAGTGTGGTCAGTCATCACGATATCCTGATTTTTATTGGCTCATGTTCGGCCGCAGATAATAGCAGGGGTCGGCGGCTTTGGCAGGACAAAAATCAGTAAACAGGGATGAGTCGCACGGTGAGAAACCGGCTTGCCCCCTCTTCCCCCGCCACAAACAGCGTGGGCCCGGGGATTGCCTGGGCCCGCTGGTTACGCGACGCGATAAACCGTCAGAGCTGCTTGCCCTGGCTCGCAATCACCTGGCTATACCAGTGGAAGCTCGCCTTCTTGATCCGGCGAAGGGAGCCCCCCTGCTCGTCACGCTCCACATAGACGAAGCCGTAACGCTTCTGGTAGCCATTGAGCCAGCTCAGGATGTCGGTGAACGACCAGGCGCAGTAGCCGAGCAATTCGACCCCATCCTGCATCGCCTCCTGGCACGCCTTGACGTGGCTGCGCAGGTAATCGATGCGGTACACATCGTTCACCTTGTCGCCCGCCTCCAGCTTGTCGAACTCGCCAAGGCCGTTCTCGGTGATCATCAGCGGCAGACCATAGCGGGAAGAGAGGCGACGCAGGGCGATACGCATACCGGTCGGATCGATGGCCCAGTCCCAGTTACTGGTCTCAAGGTGCGGATTGGGCGCCGTCTTGTAGAGGCCGGGGATGCCGCTGGACGGCGTAGTTCCCTTCTTGCCGGTGGTGTTGATCCGCTGCAGGGTCTGACCGCCCAAGGGGTTATCTGTGTAGGTCAGGGTGTAGTAGTAGTTGACGCCGATGTAGTCGGGCGTCCCCTCGCGCAGCAGCTCCATATCGCCCGGCAGGATCTCCGGGGCCTCGCCGTTTTCTCGCAAGTAAGCGAGCGCCGCCTGCGGATAGCGGCCAAAGCAGTAAGCATCCAGCCACCAGAGGTTGTTGAACTCCTCGGCGTTCTCATAGGCCAGCATATCTTTCGGGTCGCACGACGCCGGATAGGCAGGGGAGTAGGCAAAGCTCGGGCCGATGAGGCCATTTGGCACATGCTGGCGAAACGCCTTGATCACCCGGGCGTTGGCCAGAAACGCGATATGGTTGGCGGCAAAGAAGCGCTTGCGATCCTGCACAGCGGGCGGATGGGTGCCGAGCTGATAGGCGTTGGTCAGGTTGTAGTTCTGCTCGTTAAGCGACACCCAGTACTTCACCTTGCCGGCAAAACGCTGATAGAGGGTCACGCAGTAGCGCTCGAAATCCTCGATAATGCGTCG
This sequence comes from Aeromonas sp. Lyrl_2, assembly GCF_051948815.1. Taxonomy (NCBI): domain Bacteria; kingdom Pseudomonadati; phylum Pseudomonadota; class Gammaproteobacteria; order Aeromonadales; family Aeromonadaceae; genus Aeromonas; species Aeromonas sp. Lyrl_2. The sequence goes on along the minus strand of NZ_JAYJLJ010000013.1, from coordinate 19,782 downwards.
GTCTTCCCAGCCGCCGTACTCATCTTGCAGCGCCTGCGGCAGATCCCAGTGATAAAGGGTCAGCACCGGTTCGATCTGGTGGGCCAAGAGGGTGTCGATCAGCTTCTCGTAGAAGGCCAGCCCCGCCTCGTTCACCTCCCCCCGACCGGTGGGATAGATGCGCGGCCAGCTCACCGAGAAGCGGTAAGCCTTGAGCCCCATCTCGGCCATCAGCGCCACGTCCCCTTCCATGCGGTGGTAGTGATCCACCGCCACATCGCCGTTGCTCCCCTCAAAGGTCTTGCCCGGCAGCTTGGTGAAGAGATCCCACACCGAGGGCCCCTTGCCATCGGCATTCCAGCCTCCCTCCACCTGATAGGCGGCGGAGGCTGCGCCCCACAGAAAATCGCTCGGGAAGTCGTTGAACTTGTGGTGATGCATCTGGTGTTGCTCCTTCTGCGCTGATGGTGTCAGCCATCTCTGATAACTCGGCGCCCCCTGTCTGGGCACCCGAAATGAATTGGCATAAGCATCCATCACTTCTAAAATTCCGTCCAATGACAAATTTGACCACTCAACATTCCCAACAGGAATGAAAGGAGCCCTGATGGAGCTACGGGATCTGAAAGCCTTCGTCACTCTGGGGGAGGTGCTGCACTTCGGCCAAGCGGCGGTACGTCAGCACGTTACCCAGTCGGCCCTGAGCAAACAGATAAAGCGGCTGGAGGATGAGCTTGGCGGTGAGCTGTTCGAGCGCAACGCCAGCACCACTCGCCTCACCGGACTGGGCAGGGCGCTGTATGAGGATGCCCGCGCTGTGGTCATCCAGAGCGAGCAGCTCTCGCGCACCGCCCGCGACGTGCTGGCGGGCAATGTCGGCACCCTGCGCATCGGCTTTGGCGTGGCCACCAAAATCCTGGTGCCCGCCGCCATTGCCCGTTTTCGCGCCGAGCGGCCGCAGGTGACTATCGAGCTCAACGATCTCTCCACCCACCACCAGCTGCTGGCGCTCAGTGAAGGCAAGCTGGATCTCGGTTTTTGTCGCCTGCCCGCCCCCAAGGGGTGGCACGCCCTGCCAGTGGTCGAAGCCCACTTTGTCGCCGTGCTGCCCGCCAGCTACCGCGATGTGAGGGAGTTGGCGGATCTGGTGGACAAGCCGCTGGCGATCCTGCGTCGGGACAAGGCCCCGTCGTTTTACGATCACCTGATGAACTATCTGGCCCAGAGCGGGCTGCGTTTTCGCGATATCCAGTACGTCAACGACTTCGCCGCTGGCGTCGCCACCGCGGCAGCCGAGATCGCCTGGACCCTGGTCCCCTCCTCCACCACCATAGAGCACCCGGATGTGCTCACCCTCCCCTTGAGAGACGGGGAAGCCTGCTGGACCATTGGCCTGATCCGTCCGCCCCACAGCAAGGGGCCCTTGATCGATGCCTTCTGGGCAACCATCGCCGATATGACGCCAAGATAGACACGCCCTTGGCAAACCGCAGATGGCGGCAACGCATCAACGATAGCGTTCGACGATACGCGCCAACTCGCCGCTTTGTCGCAGCTGTTGCAGGGCACGGTTGAACTCGGTTATCCGGGTATTGAAGCGGGAGTGCTTGCCGATGCAGAGATTGAACGGGGTAGAGGCAAGCTGCAGCGGCACCTCGACCACCTGCCCGGACAATCCCAGCTGGTTGAGTTTGAAGCGTGCCACCAGTGGGTCGGTCACCATCAGGTCCCCCCGACCCGCCGCCAGCATTTTGAAAACATTATCGACATTGATGGTGTGATGAACGGTGAAGCCCGCCAGGTTCTCCTTGCCCCAGCCGTTACCGAAATAGTCGAGAAAGGTAAGTGATTTGAAGTCGCTCAAGCGGCTGGCACGCTGAAAATCGCTCATCCGGGGGTGGCCAAGCCGGGTAAATACCGTCAAAACCGTCGTGGTAACGGGCTCCTCCACCACCAATGTGTAAGAGCGGCGCTCCCGGGTGGCGATGGTGACAAAGCCATCGGCCTGCGCCATCCGCACCAGTTTTTGCGCCCGTTGCCACGGATAACCTTCATGGCGCACCCGCAGCCCCATCTGCGCTGCCACCCGATCCATCACGTCTATCATCAGCCCGCGCATCCTGCCCTGTTCGTCACGCCACGAATATGGGGCAAAGTCGTCAAAGTAGACCATCTTCAACTCGGCCGCTGGCGCCGCCCATGCACTCTGCCACATCAGCAATCCCCACAGGATTGCGCTCCCCAGACTGACTCTCATGGCCGCGACTCCATCCACTTCTGCCAACTCTGAGCCTAGTGCAAAGCGGGCTGCGGCAAGGTTCAGGATCCAGTGGAAAAGTGGCCAACGAAAAAAGAGAGAGGAAGCAATGGCTTCCCCTCTCTCGTTCGTTTGTCAGCACGCCACCTTACCGATGGCGGTCACGGCTAGCCGGTTACGCCAGCTCGGCCCGCAGCGCCCTGGTGGCATCGACCATCACCTTGAGGGCGGCCTCAGTCTCTTCCCAGCCCCGGGTCTTGAGGCCGCAATCCGGGTTGACCCAGAGCCGCTCGGCCGGGATCTGCTTGGCCGCCTTGCGCAGCAACCCCTCAATCCAGCTCTGGCTCGGCACGTTCGGCGAGTGGATGTCGTAGACGCCCGGGCCAATCTCGTTGGGGTAGTTGAAGCGTTCGAACGCTTCGAGCAGCTGCATCTGGCTACGGCTGGTCTCTATGGTGATCACATCCGCATCCAGCGCCGCCACCGCCTCGATGATGAGGTTGAAATCGCTGTAACACATGTGGGTGTGGATCTGGGTGCGGTCCGCCACCGGGCTTGCGCTCAGACGGAAGGCCCGCACTGCCCAGTCGAGATAAGCCTGATGATCCTGCTTGCGCAGGGGCAAGCCTTCGCGGATCGCCGGTTCGTCGATCTGGATGATCTTGATGCCAGCGGCTTCCAGATCTGCCACCTCGTCACGAATGGCCAGCCCGATTTGCAGGGCAGATTGCTCGCGGCTCACGTCTTCGCGCGGGAAGGACCAGCAGAGGATGGTCACAGGGCCAGTCAGCATCCCCTTCACCGGCTTGTCGGTCAGGCTCTGGGCAAATCGGGTCCATTCGAGCGTCATGGGGGCCGGGCGGTCGATGTCGCGGGTGATCACCGGCGGCTTGACGCAGCGGGAGCCATAGCTCTGTACCCAACCGAAGCGGGTGATGGCAAAGCCATCCAGCAGCTCACCGAAATACTCCACCATGTCATTGCGCTCGGCCTCGCCATGTACCAGCACGTCCAGCCCGATGGCCTCCTGACGCGCGATGGCATCGCGGATCTCGGCCTTTATGCCCGCCTCGTAGGCGCTGTCATCGATGCGACCAGCGCGCCAATCCTGCCGCAACACCCGGATCTGCGAGGTCTGCGGGAAGGAGCCGATGGTGGTGGTGGGCAGCAGCGGCAGCTTGAGATCCGAGCGCTGCAGCTCGGCCCTGACCGGATAGGGGCTGTGGCGATCAAAATCGCTGTTGGTGAGGCTGGCGAGCCGTGACTGCACCGCTTTTTTGTGCACCCGGCTGTCGGACTCCCGATCCACGATGGGCTGGCTGTAGGCGGTGATTTTGTCGAGCTCGCCCCCATCCAGATACTCTCTGAGCAGTCCCAGCTCGAAACATTTTTGCAAGGCGAAGGCGAACCAGCTGCGGGTCTGGGGATCCAGCTCCTGCTCCAGGGTCAAATCCACCGGGCTGTGCAGCAATGAGCAGGAGGAGGCCACCCAGAGCCGCTCGCCGAGTCTGGCTTTCAGTGCCTTCAGAGTCGGCGCCAGCTTGGCCAGATTGGCACGCCAGACGTTACGGCCGTTGATCACCCCGGCTGAGATGACCCACTGGGCGGGCAGATGCGGCACCAGGGTCTCCAGCTGCTCGGGGGCGGCAACCAGATCCAGATGCAAGCCATCCACTTTCAGGCTGGTGATGATGTCGCGCTGATGGGCCACCGAGCCGAAATAGGTGGTGAGCAGCAGCTTGCAAGGGCCCGCAAGGCGCTCGTAGGCGTTGAGATAGGCCAGCCGCCACTCGTCCGGCAGGTCCAGCGTCAGCGCAGGTTCATCGATCTGTACCCACTCCACCCCTTGCGCAGCCAGTTTGGCCAGGATCTCCTGATAGACGATGAGCAGGCGATCGAGCAGTTCAAGGCGGGAGAAGCCGCTCTCTTTCTCCTTGCCGAGCCACAGATAAGAGACCGGTCCCAGCAGCACCGCCTTGACCGGCAGCCCCAGCGCTTTGGCCTCTTCCACCTCGTCAAACAGCTGGCTCCAGCCCAGCTTGAAGCGCTGATCACGGCTGAACTCCGGCACCAGATAGTGATAGTTGGTGTTGAACCATTTGGTCATCTCGGCGGCGGCCGCCGCCGGGCCGGTCGGCGCACGGCCGCGGGCGACCCGGAACAGGGTGTCGAGATCGGTCTCGCCATGGCGGTGACGGGCAGGCACCGCATCCACCAGCAGACTGGTACCGAGCACCTGATCGTACCAGGCAAAGTCGCCCACCGGCAGCAGATTGACCCCGGCGCCGTGCTGGGCCTGCCAGTGGCGCTCACGCAGCGTCTTGCCCACGGCAACGAGTTCGGCCTGAGTGGTCTCACCACGCCAGTAGGATTCGAGGGCAAATTTCAGCTCGCGCTTGGCGCCGATACGGGGGAAGCCCAAGGTGTGTGCTCGTGTCATAGGTTCATTTCCTTATGCTCATTCATCTGATGGGAAACTGGATGATTTAGCCATCCAGATGTTTACACATCCAAAATGACAAGATAAGGTGACGCTGGCTATTGAATCCTCTTCAAGTGGCTCTCAAATAATCCTCAACTGACCGCCAATCAGGTTCACCGCGAGGATACAGAGGCCGATGTTTACAGGTGCAAGAGGTGCCGGAGTCAAGAAGCGCAGCAGGGTAACCGCCGGCCGCAACCTCAGCGCCATACGCAATCTCACAAGGAGCCATCTTATGGCAGTGCCAAGCAATGCAGGGATAGAGATCAAACACTTGAAAACATTGACCGCGCTGGCCGAGCAGGGCTCGCTGGCCGGTGCGGCGCTGACCCTCAACCTCACCCAGTCCGCCCTCTCCCACCAGCTCAAAGAGCTGGAGACCCGCCTCAATCTGGAGCTTTACCTGCGCAAAAGCCGCCCGCTGGTGCTGACCGCAGCAGGCAGCCAGCTGCTCGCCCTCGCCCGTCAGGTGTTGCCCGCTCTGGCCCAGACCGAGAAACAGTTGCAGGCCCTGCAGAGCGGCGATGCGGGCAGGCTGCATCTGGCGCTCGATTGCCACAGTTGCATCCAGTGGCTGTTGCCGCTATTGCCAGATTTTCGCCGCCAGTGGCCTGGGGTGGATCTGGAGGTGGAGTCAGTGCCGGGCTTTGATGCCATCAATGCCCTGCTAGGCGGCCAGCTCGATCTGCTGCTCACCTCCGATGTGCAGGCCCGCGGCGATCTCCACTTCGAGCCGCTGTTTGCCTTCGATCTCACACTGGTGATGGCGCCGGATCATCCCCTCTGCCACCAGAGCCGCATCGAGCCGGGCGATCTGGTGCCGGAGGTGCTGCTGGTCTACCCGGTGGAGCGCAGCCGCATGGATATCTTCAGCCGCTTTTTGCAACCCGCCGGGGTGGAGCCCGCCCGCTGCAAGCCGGTGGACAACACCTCTGTGATGCTGCAGATGGCCGCCGCAGGACTCGGCGTCGCCGCCCTGCCGCGCTGGGCCAGCGAGGAGTTTGTCAGACAGGGGATGCTCTGCGCCCGCCCCCTCGGCAGCGGTATCCGTCGCCATATGTACGGCGCGGTGCGGGCCGCCGATCGGGATCAAGCCTGCCTGCAGAGCCTGTTCGAGCGCATTCGCCGCAAGATGGAGGGATAGCCCTCCTCAGCGTGGCTGACCGACCTCTGCCAGCAGTGCAGGCAACTGCGCCTTGATAAAGTCGATGAGGGCCCTGACCGCCGGTGACAGACCGCGCCGCGCGGGATAGAGCATCACCAGCTTGCCATCTTTGGGACGCCACTCGGGCAGCAGTTGTTGCAGCCGCCCATCCGCCAGCTCATTCACGCAGGCGTAAAGTGGCAAGCCCACCATTCCTAGCCCCGCCAGCGCCGCCTGTTTGAGGGTTTGCACATTGTCGCTGCGCAGCAGCACATTGACCGCCACCTCCACACTCTCCCCACTGTCGTGCCGCAGCCGCAACAGATCGGCCTGACGCTCCAGCGAGCTGAAAAGCAGGGCATCCTCTCCTTCCAGCTGGCGTGGATGCGCCAGCGCATTGTGGCGCGAGAGCCACGCCGGGGTCGCCAGCACGCCCCACTGCACCGTACAGAGCGGTACCTGCACCAGACTGGAGGGGGGCTGCTCGAAGGCCACCCCGCGGATCACCACATCCAGCCCCTCCTCAAGCAGATCCACCTGCCGGTTGCTGGCTTGCACGGCGAGCCTCACCTTGGGGTATTGCGCCATAAAAACGGGCAACAAGCGGGCAAGCAGCGCATCGGCAATGGTAATGGGCACGCTGATGCGCACCAGACCGCTCGGCTCCTGCTGCCGTTGCCGCACTGCCGCCTCTCCGGCCTGCGCCTCGGCCAGCATCGCCTGACAGTGGCGATAGAGCACCTCACCGGCATCGGTCAGGCTGAGCTGACGCGAGGTACGCTGCAGCAGACGGGTATCCAGCCGCTCCTCCAGCAGCCGGATCCGGCGCGAGACCCGCGACTTGGGCACGCCAAGCGCCCGCGCGGCGGCGGTGAATCCCTGCCGCTGCACCACATGGGTGAAGAGATAGAGATCATTCAAATCAAGTTCCAGTGGTGTCATCGGGCAGCCTTGGTCAGGGTGAGGTGCATTCACATCGTTCCATTGATGGAACGATAAGAACCTATTTCACCAGATTGTCGCTATTTTTGCAGCCATCATAATGGCCCTGTCCCCATCAGACGGTTGCTGCGCGGGCAATCCGCCCCACCAGCCAGGGCCGTTTGACTGTTCCGATATCACAAGGAGTTCACCATGAAACTGCGACAAATCTGCTCTGCCACCCTGCTCGGTCTGGCGACCCTGACCGCCACGCTGGCCACCACAGCGACACCGGCCATGGCTGCCGAGGCAACCAGCCATCCGACCGTATCACCCAACCGCTATCTGGAGATGCTCTCCCGAGACAATGCGGTACTGCTGCTGGTCGACCATCAGGTCGGCTTGCTGAGCGGCGTGCGCGACACCACGGTGGGCGAGCTCAAGCACAACGTGGTGGCGCTGGCCAACGCCGCCCGCGCCCTCGGCGTGCCGGTGATCGTGACCGCGACCATGCCCGATGGCATGTGGGGCCCCACCATGCCCGAACTGACCAGTGCCCTGCCGGATGTGAAGGTGATCAACCGCACCGTCATCAACGCCTGGGACGATCCCGCCGTGCGCGCCGCCATTGAGAAGACCGGCCGCAAACAGCTGATCATCGCCGGGGTATCCCTCGAGATCTGCGCCAGCTTCCCGGCCCTCTCTGCCAAGGCTGCCGGCTATGATGCCCGGGTGGTGCTCGATGCCTCCGGCACCTTCAACGAAGCCAAGCGCACCACGGGTCTGCAACGCTTGCTGGGGGCCGGTATCCCGGTCACCGACTACGCCTCTGCCGCGGTCGAGATGCTACGCAGCAACGTCGACCCCAAGGCGCACGATGTCTACAGCGCCCTCGACATGCCTTTCGCCACCCTAGTGTGGCAGATGCAAGAGGGTGCCAAGAAGTCGTAACTCACCCGCCTTCGGTCATCTGACCGAAGGCATCTTTTGTCTTCAAGAGGTTATATCGATGACCAGACGCCTTACTCTCTCCGCCCCCGTCAAGGGCCAACCGCTGCGCATTGGCAGCGGCTTTGAAGCCAGCCATTTTGGCGAACACTTTTTCAACGGTCTGATAGACCCCGTGGCGATGGTGGATCACTTCCAGATGACCGCCCCCACCTTCGAGCCCCATCCCCACGCCGGGATCTCTGCCGTCACCTATCTGTTCGAGGATTCGACGAGCCCCCACGTCAACTACGACTCCCTCGGCAATCAGGGCCCCATCGAACCGGGTGCGCTCCACTGGCTGGCGGCCGGGCGCGGGGCCGTACATACCGAGCAGCCGGAAGGGGCATCGCCCTATGTCCACGCCCTGCAGATCTTCGTCAACTTGCCTGCCCGTCAGAAGATGGCGTCGCCTTTTGCCGTCCACGCAGCCGCAGCCACCATCCCCGAGTTTCATGGCGAAGGGGTGCGAGTACGGGTGGTCGCAGGCCACAGCAACGGGATAACGGCACCACACTCGGTAGCACTGCCCCAACCCTTTACCCTGCTCGATGGCCATTGCACGCCCGGCAGCCGCTTCACCCATCTGCTAGCGGCAGGCTGGAATGCCATGATCTATCCCCTGACCGGGTCACTGACTTTGCAGTCTGAGGGAGAGCGGCACCTGATCCCGGCAGGTCACGGGATGGCAGTCAGCCTCCTTGCCGATGGCGCCGAGGCGGTGGCACTGCAACTTGAGGCCACCGAGCCCTGCCACTTCGTGCTGCTCTCAGGCCAGGCGCTCAATGAACCCCTGGTCAAACATGGCCCCTTCGTCATGAACAGCCACGACGCCATTGCAGATCGGCGGCATGCCTATCAGCGCGGCGAATTTGGTCAGCTCAACGATGAGTGGCTGCGCAACGGCCAATATCGGCCATGAGCACGCTCGCTGGCCACCAGCCACAAAGCACGCGCTGGCCTCTGGTCTTCCTCGCCATTTTTGCCGGTGCCAGCGGCGCTCTCTGCCTTGGCAAAGTGCCCGCCGTGCTCGGCATACTGCGCAGCGAGCTGGGGCTGACACTGGTCGAAGCCAGCTATCTCGCCTCAGCTTTCAATACGCTGGCGATCCTCTTCAGCCTCTTTCTCGGCCTGTTGCTGACCCGCTGGAGTGGGCGGCAAACCGGGGTTGTCGGGCTTTTGGTTATCGTCACAGGCGGTGCGTTGGCGCTGCCCGCTACCGGGCTGGCCATGATGCTGCTGTCGCGCATTGTCGAGGGGATTGGCTTTTTGCTGGTCTCGGTGGCCATGCCCGCCTTTATCGTGGCGGTGACCCGGGAGGAGGATAAACGGCTGGCCATAAGCCTGTGGGCAGTCAACCTGCCCCTCGGGGCGGCGGCGGGTATGCTGCTCACCCCCTGGCTCACGGCGCAAGGTGGCTGGCGACTGGCCTGGCTGATCCTGATGGCTCTGCAACTCTCTGCCCTGCTGCTTCTGCTCGCCAGTCGCTCAGCAGATAAACTGCGGGTCTGGGCATCCCAAAACTCGATCAACTCGGGCCACCCGCTACGCCAACTGACGGTGCTCCGGCAGAAGGCACTCTGGCGCTACGGGTTGGCGTTCACGCTCTACAGCCTGATGCTCTGGGCGCTCTTTGTCTGGCTGCCAACCATGTTGCAAGGCAGCCCCAGGATTGGCCAAAGCCAGATCGCCCTGCTTTCGGCGCTGGCGGTGGTCGCCAATATTCCCGGCAACCTGATGGGGGCATGGCTGCTGCGCCGGGGCGTGGCACGAGATCGGCTCATCAGCTGGGCACTGGGCCTGATGGCACTGTGCGGCATGCTCGCCTTCTGGCCCGGCCTGTCGCCGTGGTGGGCCTATGGACTCTGCCTCGCCCTCTCCCTTTCGGGTGGCATGGCGCCGCCGGCGATCCTCTCGTCTGCGCAGGGAGTGAGTCAGGGGCCGGTGCAACTGGCCATCGTGCAGGGCTTTTTTGTCCAGCTCGCCAACTTCGGTCAGCTGCTGGGCCCCCTGTTGCTGGCGGCCCTGATGACGGACAGCGGCCATTGGGGAAGCGCTCGCTGGCTCTTTCTGGGCGGCTTGCTGCTGGTCGCGCTACTCTATGCCGCGGGCCACCTGCCGGGCTTAAGCATGGCTGTAAAACAGGCTCGATCGCATTCTCGGCAAGATGGAAGATGACGAATAGAGAGGGAAACATCACAGTTATCGCAGGGAATGCTGGCCAGACAAGAGGCTGTTCAGTATGTTAACTGTTTAATCATGCTTAACGGTAGCCACCATGTCTCAAGTCGATCTCAATCTCTTTCGCGTCCTCGATGCGGTGATCCGCTATGGTGGTGTCACCACGGCCGCCGAGATGATGGAGATGACCCCCTCGGCCATCAGTCAGGCCATCAGCCGCCTGACCACCCTGGTGGGTGAGCCGCTGTTTGTCCGCCAGGGACGCGGCATCACCCCCACGGCGCGAGCGCTCAGTCTGCACCACGAGATCATGGTGCCGCTGCACGACATGGAGCGCAGCCTGCAACGCACCGATCTCTTTGATCCCCAGACCAGTCGGCGCACCTTTCGAATCGCGGGGGTGCCCGATATCGATATCTTCTTCCTGCCGGAGCTCAACAACCTGTTGCAGACCCAAGCCCCCAACTGTCAGCTGGAGTGGAACACCCAGGTGCAGGACGAAGCCCTGCGCCAGAACAGCCTCTATCTGCACAGCGTTGATCTGGTGCTGGCCACCAAGCCGATGGCAGAGCAGGGGATCGAAAACGAGCAGATCATGTCCCAGGCCCTGCGCATCGCCTGCCGCAAGGATCACCCCAGGATCCGCCAAGCCCCCGACATGGCCACCTTCTTCAACGAAAAGCATGTGGTATTGCAAACCAGGCGGCTCGACAGCTTGCTGCTAAACACCCTGACCAAGGCGCCGCTGCCGCCGCGCCAGATTGCCTACGAGAGCGACTCCCTGCTCACCGCCCTTCATCTGGTGAGTCGTACCGACTGGCTCTGCGTCGCCAGCCAGTGGCATATGGAGAAGCTGGGGCAAGCGCTGGATCTGGCCAGCTATCCCCTCCCCTGGCTCTCGGAGGATTGCCCCGTCTACATGAGTTGGCACAAGAGCTCCGGTCAGGATACCGGGCTTAATTGGCTCAAAGATCAGGTGCGGGCCGTCAGTTCGTTTTAAGTATACTTAACAGTCAAGCATGCCCATCTCCTCATCCGGGCTATCGCTCTTCTCGACAAACCGCCTTATGGATAATCCCCCTTCAGGATAATCGGGCGCCTTTTCTCAACCATTAAGGCGCAGCTCATGACGACATCGTCGTGCCGAAATAGCTGCGAAGCGCCTCCACCACCCGCCGCACCTTCTCCGGGATCTCCCGCTGCGGCGTGATGGCGTGGATCTCCATCGGCTGCACCCGAAAACCGGGCAGCAGTTCGAGCAGACGCCCCTGTGCCAGATCCTCGCCAATCTCTCCCTCCGGTTGCAGCGAGATCCCCTGCCCCGCCAGCGCAAACTGGCGCAAGGGCAACACGTTATTGCAGAGCACCTTGGCCTTGAACCTCACCCTGTGTTCGCCACCCTTTTCATCCTGCAGCAGCAAACCGTTGCCCAGCATGTCGCCGCAGAGCCAGTCGTGGGTGGCCAGATCGGCGGGCATGCGCGGCGTCCCCTTGCGCGCCAGATAGGCGGGAGCGGCGCAGAGCAGCATCCGGGTCTGCCCCAGTTTGCGGGCCACCAGGGTCGAGTCAGGCAAGGTGCCGACCCGCAGCGCCACGTCGATCCGCTCGGCAATCAGATCCCGCTTCTCGTCGTCGGCGATGATCTGGATGGTGAGGCCGGGATGGGCCTGCAACAGCGGCGAGAGGGCCAGAGCCAGCGGCTGGCCCGCCATCCCCACCGGGGCGGTGATCCGCACTTCCCCGAGCAGGGCGTCGCGCACCTCCGAGAGGCGCAGCTCGGTCTCGCTCAGAGTCTGCTGCAACGCCCGACACCCTTGCCACACCACCTCTCCCGCCTCGGTCAGACTGAGACGACGGGTGGAGCGATGGAGCAGGGGCAGTCCGAGCAGGCTTTCGAGCTGGCTGATATGCTGACTGACGGCGGAGGGGGTCATGCCAAGGGATTTGGCCGCCCCTGTCATGCTGCCCGCTTCCACCACAGCGGCGAAGATGGCGTAACGTCTGAGCTGTTCCATTATTAAATCCAGCTTATAAGTGCATGCATTTTTGAGGTGATTATTAAATCATAAATGGCGGCGTAGGATAGCCCCATTCCAACAGTGAAGGAGAGTTCCCCATGAAGATTGCCCTGATCGGTGCCAGTGGTTTTGTCGGTTCAGCCATCCTGAACGAGGCCATCAGCCGCGGCCATCACGTCACCGCCATCGTCCGCGATGTCAGCAAGGTGGCCGCCCATCCGCAGGTCACCGCCGTGGCGGTAGATGCCCAAAACCCGCAGGCATTGGCCGAGGTGCTCAAGGGGCACGATCGGGTGATCAGCGCCTACAACCCGGGCTGGACCACACCGGATATCTACGACCAGTACCTCAAGGGCGCCAACGCGATCGTCGCAGCAGCCAAATCGGCCAACAGCTGGCTGCTGGTAGTAGGTGGCGCCGGCAGTCTGGAGGTTGCCCCCGGCGTGCAACTGGTGGATACCCCGGAGTTTCCGGCTGAGTGGAAACAGGGGGCGCTGGCGGCCCGCGACGGTCTCACCGCCCTGCGTCATGAAACCACCCTCGACTGGCGCTTTGTCTCTCCCCCGGTGTTCCTCGAACCGGGCGAGAAGCGCGGCGGCTATCGGATTGGTGGCGATCAGGTGCTCTTTAGCGGCGAACAGCCTGCCGGGATCACCGCCGGTGATCTGGCTGATGGTGTGCTGAACGAGGTGGAAAAACCGGCTCACCTGCGCCAGCGCTTTACCCTGGGTTACTGAGAGCCAGCAGGCGGTTAAGGCCAGAATACGCGGTCATTCGCCTGTGCTTTCGGTCAGGTGAAAAACCGCTCAACCAGAAGGGAGGCATCCGCCTCCCTGCTGTTTTGGCCATTTTCTGTTTTGGTCATTTTTGCCACTGGCAACTTGCCTCTGGTTATCACTCTCCCCCTCATCATTTCACCTTTACCCCGCAATGACTGCGCAAAAAACCGTCAACCCATCAAGCGCCGAATTCCATTTCGAATTTTGTATATAACTAAGAATAATTTGTTGTTTCCGTCTTATAACACCGAACAGTAGCATCCCCTTCATTCCAGATGGCGCCACACCGCTGCGCATACCGCCACACTGTCGCGCCATCCCGTTTGCCGCTCATCAGACCTGCCCGCACCAGAGGCAGCAGAAGAGATGGCGCCAGAGATAACGAAAGAGTGAGGAGGTGCACATGGAACATTCACCACTGCCGATCATCGATCTGGCTGCCCTCAACGGGGCGCCCGAGGTACGTCGCCCTATGCTGGCCAGGCTGGCCGCGGCCGCCCGCGATGTGGGCTTTTTCTATCTGGTCGGCCACGGCTTGAGCAAGATTGAGATGCTAGAGACTCTGGCGCTGGCAGAGCGCTTCTTTGCCCTGCCGGAGCAGGAGAAGCTGACGGTGCAGATGGTCAACAGCCCCCACTTTCGCGGCTACAACCGGGTCGGTGCCGAGCTGACCCGCCAGCGGCCGGATCTGCGAGAGCAGTTCGATATCATGAATGAGGCGCAAGCCCTGCCTGCGGCCCTGACCCGTGCACCCTGGCAGCGGCTGATCGGCCCCAACCAGTGGCCGACCGCCCTGCCCGAGATGAAAGGCCATCTGCTGGCGTGGCAGGATCGGCTGAGCGATATCACCCTCACCCTGCTCGCCGCTTTTGCCGAGGTGTTGGAGCAACCGGCCAACGTGTTTGACGACAGTATTCGCGGCGCCCCCTACCAACACATGAAGCTGATTCACTACCCGGGGCAAGAGGCGGGCGGCAGCAGTCAGGGGGTCGGCGCCCACAAGGATCCTGGCTACCTGACGCTGGTGATGCAGGACAATCACTCGGGGCTTGAGGTCGAGACGGCCGACGGCTGGATCTCCGCCCCCCCCCTGCCGGGAGCGCTGGTGGTCAATATCGGCGAGCTGCTGGAGCTAGCCTCAAACGGCTATCTCAAGGCGACCCTGCATCGGGTGGTGAGCCCGCCGCCCGGCGTATCGCGCCTCTCCTGCGCCTTCTTTATGGCGGCGCGGCTCGATGCCACCGTGCCACTGCTCAGCCTCTCCCCCGAGCTGGCAGCACAGGCGCAAGGGCCGGAGAGTGACCCGACCAATCCGCTCTTCTATCAGGTGGGGGAGAACGTGCTGAAAGGGCGGCTGCGCTCCCACCCGGATGTGGCGGCCCGCCACTATGGGGAACCCGCTCGCTTCCCGCGCACTGAAAGCGAAGCGATAACGGCCTAAGCAGCGTAAAGATCCCTAGGCGGGTATATGCATAAGCCACAAGCCGCATGCACATACCCGCGCTGACAAAAACAACAAGCAACGAACAACAAAACAAGTCATGGCCAGAGCCTGGTCATCACGGAGCAACACGATGAAATTCAAGACCATGAGCGTACACAGCGGCCAGCGGATCGACCCACAGACCGGTGCCCTCACCACCCCGCTCTACCAGAGCAGCACCTTCAGCTACTTCAACGCCCAGGCGGGCAAGGAGCGCTTTGCAGGTCAGGCCCCCGGCTTTATCTACAGCCGCTTTGGCAACCCCACCACCGCCGAGCTGGAGCAAAAACTGGCGGCGCTTGAAGGTGCCGATGAAGCGCTGGTGGTGGCGAGCGGCATGGCAGCGGTGAGCGCCATCATGTATGCCCTGGCCGACAGCGGCGATGAAGTGGCCTATATCGGCCCGCTCTACGGCGGCACCGATGCGTTTCTCAAGCAGACCTTCAGCCGCGCCGGCATCAAGGTCACCGCCTATGAGAGCGATCAGGATCTGCTGGCCAACATCCGCCCCGCCACCAAGGTGGTACTGTTCGAAACCCTGACCAACCCCACCCTCAAGGTGGTGGACCCGCGGGTGGTAGTGGAAGCGGCCCGCAAGGTGGGCGCCATTACGGTGTGTGACAACACCTTCCTCACCCCCTACCTGCTGCGCCCGCTGGAGCTTGGCATCGACATCGTCATGCACAGTGGCACCAAGTACCTGGGCGGCCACGGCGACATCATCGCCGGGGTGGTGGCGGGCTCTCACGCGCTGATGAAGTCGATTCGCACCGTGGCCCTCAAGCATATCGGTTCCCCCATCGGTCCGCAGGAGGCCCACCTGCTGCAGCGCGGGGTCAAGACCCTGCCCCTGCGCATGGATGCCCACCTGCACAACGCCCAGAAGGTGGCTGACTTCCTGGCCGCCCATCCGGCGGTGAAGAAGGTGATCTACCCGGGCCTTGCCAACCATCCGGGCCACGATGCCCTCGGCGCCTTCGCCAGCGGCTTTGGCGGCATGGTGAGCATCGAGCTGGAAGGCGGGTTTGAGCGCTGTGCCACCCTGCTCGACAACCTGCAGCTGTTCGTGCAGGCGGTGAGTCTGGGCGATCTCGAGAGTCTCGCCTGCCATCCGGCCAGTACCACTCACGCCGCCATGGACGAGGCGAGCCGCCTCGCCGCCGGGGTCAATGACGACCTCATCCGCTTCAGCATCGGGGTGGAAGATGCGGACGATCTGATCGCCGATCTGGCCGCCGCGCTGGCGCAGATCTAACCGGGCGCGCTTTTACTCGCCGACAAAACAGCGGCGAGTGATATGCCTCAAACACAACAACGGCCCATCAAGGGCCGTTGTTGTTTGTTGCGCTATGGAAAGACGGAATTTACTCCTCCCACACCACCACTTGGGATGAGGGCCAGCGATCCCCGACCTGGGCGTACTTTTGCTCCAGCAGGTGACGCTTGATCTTCATGGTGGGAGTCAGCACACCGTTCTCGATATTCCAGGGGGTTTTCACCACCAGAATGCCGCGAATTTTGGCATGGGATTCCAGCTGATCGTTGACCCGCACCCGGGCAGCTTCCAGTCTGGCGTTGACCTCCTCCCGATTGCCCTTCATGGCGCTCTCGGCCAGCTGCACCAGCGCAATGGGCTGGGGCATGCCGTAACCAATCACGCAGAGCTGTTCGATAATGGGCTCCTGCCCCAGCAGCCCCTCGATGGGTACCGGCGCCACATACTTGCCCTTGGCGGTCTTGAACACATCCTTCATCCGGCCGGTGATGGTGAGATAACCCTCCTTGTCCAGCTTGCCCATGTCGCCGGTGTGGAGCCACCCCTCGGCATCGATGGCCTCGGCGCTGTGCTCGGGATCCTTGTAGTAACCCAGCATCATCCCTTCGCAGCGGCAGAGGATCTCCCCCTCGTCGGAGATCTTGATGGTCACCCCGATCCCCGCCTTGCCGACGGTGCCGATCTTGTCGGCGCGGAACGGGTAGTTGATGGTGGAGTAGGCGTGGTTCTCGGTCATGCCCCAGGCTTCAGTCACCTTGAGGCCGATGCTCAGATACCACTCAAGCAGCGCTGGGGAGACAGGCGCGGAGCCGCAGCCGAGTACCCGGGCCTGATCCAGTCCCAACCCCTTTTGCAGCTTGCGTTTGATAAGGCCGGAGATAAGCGGGATCTTGAGCAGCAACGCCAGTTTGTTCTGGGGCAGCTTCTCGTGGATCTTGATGCGGAACATGGCCCACAGTCGTGGCACCGAGATAAAGACGGTGGGACGGCAGCGTTTGACATCTTCAATAAAGGTGTCGAGGGATTCAGGGAAGGCGATGGTAGCACCGCCATAGAGGCTGCCGCCGTAGATGTAGACACGCTCGGTAATATGGGCCAGCGGCAGGTAGGAGAAGCCCCGATCGGCCTGACTCAGGCTCACCGTCTCCACCAGCTTCTCGCACGACCAGGCGTAACGCTCGACGCTCAGCATGGCCCCTTTCGGCTTGCCGGTACTGCCGGAGGTGTAGACCAGACTCAGCAGGGAGTCAGGGGCCTGCACCGGGCTGTCAGGGATCGGCTCATGCGCCTCCAGCAGATCGTCCCACTGGTGGCTGGCCGGCATGGTGTCATAGGGGAAGGCGATGCGCAGCAGATCGGCGGGTACGCCCGCCTCCTGACTCTTCCAGTCATCCAGCTTGCCGACGAAGATCGCCTTGGCCTCGCTGTGGCGCAGCACATATTCGATGGTGTCGACGTTGGCAGTCGGGTAGATGGGCACGCTCACGTATTGCCCCATCTGCATCGCCAGATCGGCGATAAACCACTGGGCGCAATTCTTGGAGAGCAGCGCCACCTTGTCACCCGCTACCAGACCGAGGTGACGCAAGGCCGTCACCATCCGCCGCGCTTCATCGGCCACTTCACCCCAGGTGAAATCGACATATTCGCGATTGATGGTTTGACGCAGGTAGGTTCGATCAGGACACTGCCGCTCCCAGTGATAGAGCATCTCGAGCGGCAGTTTATTGGCAATGCGTGATGAGGAGGCCATAGTTTAATCCCTGAAACAAAAGGCGAAACTTATTATTAACCTTTCACTAACTTCAGGGGAAGAATAAACTCAAACTTCAGTTTGAATTGTGTATCCGATCAAGCTTCTGCGTCTTGTTGCAAACGACTCCACATCGCCTGCACCAGTTTTTCATCCTCTTCAGATAGCTCACCTTGCAAGATCGCCTCGTTGAGGCTGCGCAGCACATAGCTCTTGACGTCCCGCACCAGAGTCTTGCCTTCCAGCTCGGCCCGGGCAACGGCCAATGAGATATGACCTCGCAGGTAACCCCCCGCAAACAGCTCATCATCGGTCGCGGTAGCAACCATGCTGTCGATCAGTCCCAACAACTTGTGCTCAAAATCGTGAATCGTCATGTAACGCAGCCTCATTTGCGGCAAAAAATTCGGGGGTATGGAACCGCAATCCGGTTGATTGCAGCTCTCTGGCGCCAGGCCAGCAGCGTCCTTGGCGTCCTATTCCGGGTTGGCCACCGGGTAGATGACCTGATCCTTGTATCCCGTGGTTATTCGCAGATAACCACGCAACGCCCGGTTTAATTCGGGATCATCGGTGTCCACCAGCAGCGGCCTGCCCGCAAGGGCGGCAAGCTTGGCTTTGGTTGCCAGCACCTGGATATTCTCCAGCCCGACACACCGAATCACCTCAGGACTCAATTGCTGATTTCCGCGCCCGAACAGATGTCCCTGTCCGCCTATCAGGGTAATGATCAGTCGGCAGCGACGGCCGCGGATCCGGGTCAGGATCTCGGCGGCGCTGAGATCCTGCCCGATAAGTCGGCCATTTTCCACCAGATCCACACCGAGCAAAGTATTTTCCAGACCGAGCTCTGCCATACAGGCTGCCACCGTGCTGCCGGAGCCCATCAGATAGAGGGTATCGGGCTCCATCTGCTCCACCACACCGGCGGCGAGATCCGCCAACACCAGCTCTTCGGACTCCTTGCCCCCCTGTTTTACCGCCTGTACGTAACGCAGATCGCCGGGCACCTTCAGCTGGCCGTAGTGGCGGGCCCGCACCTTGCCCGCGCGAAACGCCTCCTCGTCGATGTCGCGCACCTCAGCATCGATCAGGCTGAGCAGTTCCCCTGCGATCATCCGCGCCACCACCCGCCCGCTGGCGGCGGGGGTCACCCCGTAGACGCCGGAGTGGATCTTGCACCCCGCGGGAATGCCGAGCACATGGCAAGACTCCCCCACCGCGGCGCAGATATCCCGCGCCGTGCCATCGCCACCGGCAAACAGCAGCAGATCGACCCCGGCTTCGCGCATCAACCCGGCGGCGTGGCGGGTATCGTCAGCAGAGGTGCTCTCCCCGGCCGGTTGATAGATGACCCGACAGGGCAACCCCAGCTCGCGGGCCACCGCCTCCCCCATCTCTCCCGCCACCGTCAGCAGTTCGAACGGGACATTCAGCTCGCACAGTGGCAACAAGGCTTGCCGCGCCCGATCCTGCGCCTTGGGCACAGCGCCTCGGGCCAGCGCCTCGGCAACCACACCGTCACTGCCCTTGAGCCCCACTGCGCCGCCAATCCCGGCGACCGGATTAATAATGAACCCTAATCGAAACATGCCAGCCTCCCTTGCGATGGCCACCATTTTTATCTTTTCCCCCCTCTGGGACAAGCAGTGGCGCCCCTGCTAGAATGCGCTGCTTCAATTTTCCAACCAAATTTTCAACCAAGGTTCAATCATGCTGGAATGGGTTCTTGATCCCTCTGCCTGGGTCGCACTCGCCACCCTTACCCTGCTCGAAATCGTGCTGGGCATCGACAACATCATCTTTATCTCCATCCTGGTAGGTCGCCTGCCGGAGGCGCAGCGTCAAAAAGCGCGCATTCTGGGTCTGGGGCTCGCCATGGGTACCCGGATCCTGCTGCTGCTCTCGCTGGCCTGGGTGATGCGCCTCACCGATCCGCTCTTCACCGTGCTGGGTGAAGCCATCTCCGGCCGCGACCTGATCCTGCTGCTGGGGGGCCTGTTCCTCATCGGCAAGAGTGCCCACGAGATCCACGTCACCCTGGAAGGGGCGGCCGAGCCGGAAAGCGTCAGCAAAGCGGCCTCGGGCTTCATCAGCACCCTGATCCAGATCGCCATCCTCGATATCGTGTTCAGCCTCGACTCGGTGATCACCGCGGTCGGCATGGCCGATCACGTGCCGGTGATGGTGCTGGCCATCATGATCGCCGTCTTCATCATGATGTTTGCCGCCAAATCCATCGGTGATTTCGTCGACAACCACCCCACCATCAAGATGCTAGCCCTCTCCTTCCTCACCCTGGTGGGCTTCGCCCTGATGGCCGAGGGGATGGATCTGCATATTCCGAAGGGCTACATCTACTTCGCCATGGCCTTCTCGCTGGTGGTGGAGATGATCAACATCCGCCTGCGCAGCCATCACGACAATAACGGGCAAAATAGCGCGCAGTAACCCTGCCCGCACATGCCCTCGCGACCCCAGCTGTCGCGATCAAAAAGAGCGCCGGTCGGGCGCTCTTTTTT